>JBGQNJ010000093.1:0-5677 GCA_041501065.1 Dehalococcoidia bacterium | reverse complement strand
TGGACCGAGATGATGGAGCAGGTCGAGTAGCGCGCTGATGGCGGGGCCTCGCCAGCGGTCCGCGTCTTTCGGCGGCACTTCGCCTTCCGACGGGCGCAGGCGGACGGGGTAGAAGCCGCAGGCGAGCGCCACGTCCAGCTCGCCGTCGACGTTGTCAGCGACGTAGACGCAGCGCTGCGCCGCCTTCCCCAGCCTGCGACACGCCAGCTCGAATATCTCACGCTGCGGCTTGGCCATGCCGACGTCGCAGGAGAAGACGGCATCCTCGAACAGGTGAGAGAACGGCATCTCGCGCCAGATGACCGAGACTTCGGGCGTGCAGTTGCTGAGGAGGCCTATCTTGAGGCCCATCGCCCGTAAGCGGCGCACCAGCTCCAGGGCGCCTTCCTTCGGCCTGAGGTTGCGTCGCGTATAGTCGAGCCTGATGGCGACGGCCCGCTCGACCTGCTCCGGCCTGACGGGCACGCCCAGCGTCCGGCACACCTGCTCGATATTGTCGCCGACGGACGGATAGGCGCCGGTGGTGCGGGAGTGCGCGGTCTTCGCCCACTCGCGGAAGAAGCCGTCGACGGGGACGTTGAGGGCCTCTGCCACCGCGGCGTTCATCTCATCGCCCCAGGGACGGTTGTAGACGAGGGTGCCGAGGAAGTCGAAGATTACGGCGTCGAATCTCACGTCGGCGTCGCCTCTCGCTCAGGCGCGACCGCGCACGATCTCCCGCCCGATGACCAGTCGCTGTATCTCCGACGTCCCCTCATAGATGCGCGGGCCGCGCGCCTGGCGGAAGATGCGGTCGATGGCGCGCCCCTTCACGAGCCCGTGGCCGCCGTGGAGCTGGAGGGAGTCATCGGCGATGCGGAAGGCGGCCTCCGTCGCGAACAGCTTCGCCATCGACGCGGCGACGGTGACGGGCTGGACGCCGCGGTCGCGCTGGACGGCGGCGCTGTAGACGAGGAGACGCGCCGCTTCCAGCGAGGTCGCCATGTCGGCGAGCTTGAACTGCGTCGCCTGGAAGTCGGCGACGGTCTGACCGAACGCCTTCCGCTCCTTCGTGAACGCCAGCGCCTCATCGAGGGCAGCGCGCCCCAGCCCGCAGGCGGCGCCACCGACGGAGGTGCGATAGACATCGAGGTTGCGCATGGAGATGCGAAAGCCTTCGCCCTCCTCGCCGATGCGGTTGGCGACGGGCACCTGGCAGTCGTGGAAGTGCATCGAGCCTATGGGATGCGGGCAGAGCATCTCCAGCCCGCCGACCGCTTCCATTCCCGGCGTTCCCGCCTCCACAACAAAGGCCGAGATACCGCGACTTCCCGCTTCGGGGTCCGTCTTCGCCAGCACGACGTACTGCGTCGCGTCGCCGGCGTTGGTGATGAAGAGCTTGTCGCCGTTGAGGACGTAGTGGTCGCCCTCGCGGCGCGCCGTCGTCGTGATGCCGCCGACGTCGGAGCCGGCGAGCGGCTCGGTCATCCCCAGCGCGGCGATGGCCTCGCCGGTGGCGACGGGCGGCAGGTACTTGCGCTTGAGGTCGTCGCCGGCGGAGGAGACGATGGGATAGCTGCCCAGTCCCTGCTCAGCGAAGAGGATGTCGGCATGGGAGCAGACGCTGGAAAGCAGCTCGCGGACGAGGCAGACGCGGACGGAGGACACACCTTCGCCGCCGTACTCGACGGGCACTACGTGGCGGAACAGCCCGAACGACGCCAGTCGACGGAACACCTCCATCTCGAGGTGAAACGACTCGTCGGCCTCCGGCGCCAGCGGCGCGATGTCCTTTCGCGCGAAGGCGAGCACCTTCTCCGCGAACGCCCGCTGCTCGTCGTCGAGGAGTACGCTGTCCGGCCATTTCAACATCGCAGTGTCCTCCTATGTTGACGCCGAGACTAGAAAGTCTCGGTTACGGTGTTTCTTTGCGACCGGCGGTGGCGCGCTCGAAGAGGCGTCGCGGCGCGCGCACCATGATCCCCTCGATCTGGTCTTCGCTCATGCCGTTCTCGCGCAGCCAGGGCAGGACACGCGTCGGCACCCATGAGTACGTCGATGGGTCGCGAACGGGCAGCGTCGCCCAGAGGCCGTAGGCGGCGTGGTCGTGCGAAAGGCAGACCTGTTCGCCGTAGCCGGCCTCGACGACGGCCTGGGCGACGGCGGAGCGCACCTTCCAGTGCGGCGCGAATCCGGGGAAGTAGCGGTCCATGCCCAGGACGGCGCCGCGCGACGCCAGCCCCAGCAGGTATTCGATGTCTTCGGTGTCGTTACAGTGGCCGATGTAGGCGGCGCCCAAGTCCAGGCCTTCGTCGGCGAAGATATCGAGCAGTGGCTCGCCGAAGCGCGCCGACGCGAGCGTGTGGCAGGAGATCGGCACACCCGTCTTCTTCGATGCCCTGGCAGCGGCGCGGGCGATCGGCTCGAAGCGCATCACGCGCATCGCCGGAGGCAGCGCCTCTTCGTCCCAGGCGATCTTGATGATGCCGGCGCGCACGCCCGTGTCCTCGATGCCGTCTTCGATCTCGCGGACGAACAACTCCGCCAGGCCGTCGGCGTCGAAGCCCCAGAGCGGTGGCGGCACCCAGCGATAGACGCCGGTCGCGACGACGATGTTCACCTCCGACTTCTCCGCGACCTTCATGACGAGGTCGATCTGGCGGCCGAGGTCGACGGTCGTGACGTCGATAATCGTGTCGATGCCGTCGCGCTTGGCCTGCGCGAGCGCCTCGATCCCCCATTCGACGGCGTCGTTACGGTTGAAGAACGGGTAGTGGTCCATGCCACCGGAGCCGGTGATGATGTGCTCGTGGGCGAGGGTGCGGCCGAGCTGCGAGCTATCGATGGGGCCCTTCACGGTGTAGACGGTTGTCATGGGATGGCTCCTCTACCGTCGACGAGGCTATTGGACGACCGCTTCCCCTCGCAGCAGCGCCTCTTGCTGACATTCGAAGACGCGCTGCGTGTACGCCGCGACCAGACACTTGTTGCAGCGGATGCACTTCGCCGGCGCCGTATCGCCGCTCTGCCAGCGGGCAATGAGTCCGGGCTCGCGGATGAGTGGGCGTGCGAAGGAGATGACGTCGGCGTCGCCGGCGGCGATGATCTCCTCCGCCGTCTCAAGCCTGCCGACGCCGCCGATGAGCATCGTCGGGATGCCGGCGGCTTTCTTCGCAGCGGCGACCTCGGCGCGGAAGTAGAGGCTTTCGGGGTCGTCCGGAAGCGCCGGTCGCACCGAGGACGCTCCCTGGCCGGCGCTGATCTCCACCGCCGATAGGCCTTCGGCGGCCATTGCCTTTAGAGCGTCCAGCCCCTCGTCCACGGAGAATCCGCCCTCGCCCTCAACAAGGCCCAACTTCGCCCAGACCGGAAAGCCGTCGCCGGTGGCCTTGCGGACGGCTCGGATCACCCCGACGTGGAAGCGACGCCGCTTTTCCGGCGAGCCGCCCCAGCCGTCGTCGCGATGGTTCGACATGGGCGACAGGAACTGGCTGCCCAGGTAGCCGTGGGCGAAATGGAGCTGGACGGCATCGAAGCCGGCCTCGCGGCCGCGCACGGCGGCGGCGGCGAAATCGGCGATTGTCTCTTCGATCTCTTCACCGGTCATCGATCGCTGGGGCCAGGTGTCGCCTTCGATGGCGGACGGGCAGAGGGCGACGCGGTCGCTGTGGCCGAGGAGTCGCTGGTTGTTGCCGCCGTGGCCGATCTGGACGGCGATGCGCGCTCCGCCGGCGTGCGCGGCGTCAACGAGGCGCCGCAAGCCGGGGATGTGGCGGTCTTCGGCGATGCCGTACTGCCCGACGGCCGCCTTCCCAACGTCGGACATATAGGCGTAGCCGGTCACGATGAGGCCGGCGCCGCCGCGGGCGAGCGTCTCGAAGATGCGGACGGAGGTGTCGGTGACGTCGCCGTCGTCGGTGGCGCTGGCGTCCCAGGTAGCAGAGCGCATGAAGCGATTTCGCAGCTCCACGCCAGCGATGGCGATGGGGTCGAACGGTGATGGCATTGTCTGGTCCTTTTCTGTGTTTGCGGCTGTTCGAAGATGTGACTTCATGGTGCATCGCCCTGCGCGAATGGGTCAAGGCAACGGCACGCAAGAAGCGGGTGGCACGCGACGCGGCACGCTTAGACAATGGCCGCATCGAACCGGAGACGATCCGAAACCTGTCCAGTGCTATACTCGAATGGAGCTCATCTCTTGAACACACGAGCACTTGCCATCCTCGTCGCGCTCGGCTGCGTCTGGGGCGCGTCTTTCCTGTTCATCAAGGTGATCGTTGGGGAGACGGCGCCGGTGACGCTTGTCGCCGGTCGCCTCACGCTGGGCGCGCTGCCGTTGCTCGCCATCATCGCCGTCAAGCGGCCGCGGATCGTCGACCCTAGGTCGATCCTGCCGAAGACGCTGGTCACTGCTATCTTCGCGACCGCTCTTCCCTTCTTCCTTATCGCGACCGGCGAGGAGCACATCGACAGCGGTGTCGCGGCCGTACTGAACTCGACGATGCCGCTGTGGACGGCGATCTTCACGGCCCTCTTGCTGCCGCACGAGCGCCTGGGGCGCGGCGCACTCTGGGGGCTGGCTATCGGCTTCGGCGGAGTGCTGGTGCTGAGCAGCCCCGACGTTATGCACCTGACCGATAGCAGCTTCCTGGGCCAGCTTGCGGTGCTGGTTGCCGCGCTTTCCTACGGCTCGGCGCTCGTCTTCGCGCGGGGGACGCTGGCGCGCGAGGACCCGGTGCTGGTCGCGACGCTGCAGCTCGTCCTCGGCGCGCTCATCATGTGGCCGCTGGCGTTCGCGGTCTCCGGCGGCGGCCCGAACATCGACGTCGGCCTGAAGGCGTGGCTGGCATGGATCACGCTGGGCTGCCTGGGCACGGGAATCGCCTATATTGCCTACTACTGGCTGATGGTGAACATCGGCGTGCTGGTGACGGCGGTCACGTACTTCCCGCCGGTCATCGGCCTGTTCCTGGGCTGGCTCGTCCTCGACGAGACGCTGGGCGTGAATGTCATTGCGGGCGCAGCGCTGATCATACTCGGAGTGGCGGTGCTCAGCGGCCGGCTCGGCTTCGCGCTGCGGTGGCTGCCCCACCGCGTGACGGAGGAGGGCCCGGCGGCAGACTAGATGCGTCGTCCCTGCTGACGTCGACGCCTCGCGAGGGAGCTGGCACGCTGGACCGGTCGCTCGGCATCCCGAGCGACCCCCCGGACCTCCTCGGCAAAGCCTCGCCCTATCGTCCGACACGGCATGGCGGGAAAGCCGGCACCCGTCGCGCTTGCAAGGCTCCCCGTGGCACCGTAAGATGGGCATAAGGCCGGACTTGACTCAGGGAGGAGAGAGATGGACAGGAATCAAGCGACATACGAGGTCGCACCTCAGGAAGAGAAGCGCAACCGCCTCACCGTCGGCTTCCGCTTCATCCTGGCGATACCGCATCTACTGCTCGTCGGCGGGCCGGGAATCGGCGTTGGCCTTGGCGGCGACCGAACGGCCGTCCTGGGGACAGTGGCCGGAGTCGCCGCTCTCATAAACTGGTTCATCATCGTCTTCACGGGAAAAGCCAACAAGGACCTCATCAGCCTGCAGCAGTTCTACCTACGCTGGCGCGCCCGCGCCATCGCCTACGAGGCGCTTCTGCGCGACGAGTACCCGCCCTTTGGCGACGGCGACTACCCGGTGGAGGCGACGTTCCCGTCG
>JBGQNJ010000092.1:0-5748 GCA_041501065.1 Dehalococcoidia bacterium | reverse complement strand
TGCGTTGCCAGCTCCCCGATCACGTCGCCGTTCGTGTCGTACAGGTCGATGGTGACGGCGTGGGTGCCGGCTTCCGCGTCTCCCGCTGCGCCGATGACGCCCCAGAACGACTCGCCGTCGGCAACGAGAGGATAGCGCCGTTCGTCGCAGAATGCTGTCGCGCTGCTGGCGAAGTAGTTCCACAGCCGAATCGTCGTCGTCTCGCCCTGGCCGATCACCGGCGCCGACAACTGAATCTGCGGCGCGTCGACAGGCGCCGATGCAGGCGGGGGCGGCTCGGCGGCGGGCGCGTCGATTGGTGGAACGCTGGTCGGCTCCACCGCTGTTGTCGGCTCGGGCGTCGACGCGGGCGTGGACGTGTCCGCGGGCGTGACGGTGGCCTTCGCCGTCGCCGTGGCCGCGCGGGTGCTCGTCGACGTCGCAGCCGGCGCCTTCGTCTCGTCCTTGGAGCCGGACGAGCAGGCAGCCGCCAGCGAGGCGAGTGCGATCGCGCCGGCGACGAGCGCGACGATAAGAACGCGTCCGGACGGGCGATGCAACTGGATGGGAATCATCACGTCCATCTTACAGAAACCGCGAAGGGCGGGCCAGACTGTCGTTAGCCGCCGGGGGCCCCGTGTCGCAGGAGCTCCTGGGCGGCGAGCTGAATGCCCTCCCATACCGTCCCCAGGGGGGGCGTGTACGCCAGGTCGAGGTGAATGAGGTCGGATACAGTCATCTTCGCGTGCAGCGCCGTGGCGACGACGTCGATGCGCCTCGACACCGGGCCGTTGCCGGCCATCTGCGCGCCGAGCAGCCGGCCGCTGCGCTGGTCGGCGACCAACTTTACGGTGAGCATCTCGGCGTCTGGGTAGAACTGCGAGTGCGAAGGGAACCGGACGACGGCGCTGACCGGCGCGAAGCCCGCTGCCTGCGCCTGGTCGTGGGAGAGGCCCGTTCGCGCCACCTCGATGTCGAACAGCCTGAAAGCGAGGCTGCCGAGGATGCCCGGGAAGAAGGCGTGGCCGCCACAGGCGTTCTCGCCGGCAACGCGGCCCTGCTTGTTCGCCGTCGTGCCCAGCGGCAGGAAGATCGGCCTGCCCGTGATCAGGTGTCGCGCCTCCACGCAGTCGCCGGCGGCGTAGATATCGGGAATGTTGGTGCGCATCGTCTCGTCGGTAACGATTCCGCCGGTTTCGCCCACGTCGATGCCGGTTTCGCGGGCGATGGCGGCGTCCGGCCGGGCGCCTGCGGCGATGAGCACCATGTCGGCCTCCACGTCGCCGTTGTCCGTCGTCACCCTGTCGACTGTTGCCTCGGCGTTGGGCTCGATGCTGAGGGCCAGTTGCCGCTTGAGCAGCTCCACGCCCTGACGCCGAAGCTGTTCCTCGATGAGCGCCGCGATCTCCGGTTCGCTCCCCGGCAGGACGCTGTCGCTGGCCTCGATCATCGTCACGCGCGCGCCGGCGGTCTGGAGCGACTCCGCCATCTCCAGCCCGATGTAGCCGGCGCCGATGATGGCGGCACGCCTCACTGGTCTCCGGACGATGAAGTCCTTGATCGCGGCGCCGCCCTCCAGCGCGCGCAAGGCGAAGACGCCCGGAAGGCCAAGGCCGCGGATGTTGGGGACTATGGGCTGGGCGCCGGCGGCGATCACCAGCTTGTCGTAGGAGATGACGCCCTTCTCGCGGGTCGCAACGTCGACGAACTCGACGGTCGCGTTCTCGGCATCGATGCGCTTCACTTCGTGGCCGGTGCGTACGTCGATGTTGCGCTCCGCCCGGAAATACTCCGGCGTATGGGCGATGAGGCTGTCGAGGTCCTTGACGATGCCCGACACGAAGTAGGGAAGGCCGCAGAGGACGAAGGAAACGTGGGGGCCGCGCTCCAGGACGACGATCTCCCTATTCGCCTGCAATCGGCGCGCGGCCGTGGCTGCGCTCATGCCGGCGGCGCCCCCGCCGATTATAAGCAGTCGCCTACCCTGGTCGTCCATGACAAGCCTCACCGCGATGGAGTCGATCACCCGGAGATTAGGGCCACGAGTACATTATATCAGGGCGAAGACCGCGGGTTTGCCTGCGGTGGCTGTGCCTAGCCTGTTTCCTGGAGTTGCAGGCCCTCTTCGTACGGCGTGAGGCGCGATTCCGCGACGTCGACGAGCTCCGCGGCCGACTGCGCGTCTTCGGGGCAGGTCGCGGCGGCCAGAAGGAGGACCGGCATCGGCCCGGTGGCATCGGCCAGCAACTTCATCTTCGACAGGCGGGAGGCGACGCGGAGCTGCGCAGCGATGGCCGCCGGTTTCTCCGTCTCCGGCATGAGGACGGCGATGCTGGCCTTGCCGTAGCCGGCTAGCACGTCGGGGCTACGTATCTGGCCGCGGACGACGGCGGCGACCCGGCGCAGGAACACCTCGGTCGGATGCCTGCCGACGTTTCGCGTGATCTCGTCCAGGTTCTCGAACAGGAACAGCAGCAACGTCAGCGGGTGACCGTAGCGCTGAGCGCGGTCGACTTCCTCCTCCACCCGCAGTCGCAGCCATTCGCGGTCGAACAGCCAGTGCGACGGGTCGATGCCGCCGAAGCGGAAGTGCTGATCGAGCGCGCGCAGCCGGACGAGGGCGAGGGCGACGTGCTCGGCAAGCCGCGGATAGAGCTCGACGCTTGTGCGTCCCTGATCGAAGAAGAGGACGATGCCCAGCTTCTCATCTTCCCATTGCAGCGGCAGGAGAAGGATGCGCCGCGCCGGCAGCTCCGGGACCTGCTCTCCGATCAGGTCCGCCAGGCTGTCGAGCACGACTATCTCGCCGGTGGCGAAGACGTGGGCGAGTGGGCCGGACTGCGTAACCGGCAACCTGATGCTCGCTACCTGTGACAGCGACTGCCCACCGCTGACGAAGGGGACGAGCGTGCCGCTGCCGTCGTCGAGGAAGACGCAGACCGCGGCGTCTTCTTCGATGGGGTCGATGAGCGTGGTGATGGCCTCCGCCAGCGTGCGCTGGTCGTTTGCCGCATGCAGCGGCAGCAGCGCGGCCGCGACGTCGGAGGGTGTGAGTTGGCCACGCCGCTCCGGGGGGTCGGCGCCGGCGGTGCCCTGGCCCGTATCATCTGACATATTCACTGTCCCTTAGGGATTATCGGAAAACGGGAGACGAGAGGACAGTGGTCTTCGAGGACGAAACTTCAGATTCCCGGCTTTCGCATCGTCAGGCGTCGAACGCCCCGCATCCGGCGGAAGTGCACGCCCTCGCCGACCTCTCGCAGCACGAGCGGCGGATCGGTGACGCAGGCGCCGGAGATGACATCGACGCCGTAGTCGAAGAGGACTGGGGAGAGCGGCGCTGTCGGGCCGATGATGATGACCTGCGTTTCTGGGCGGCAATAGCTGAGCAACGCCTCGATAGTGTGATTCACAAATGCCGTGCCCGTGATAGCGACGACCTCCGCTTCGGGGATCACTCGCGCCGCTTCCGTCGCCGGCAGGTCGCCGGGGCGAAGGCGCAGCTCCAGCACCGATAGCTCCCGAGCGACCTCCCGCAACTCCGGCACGAACGGGAAGTGCCCGACGAGGGCGACGCTCTTGCCGGTCGCGTGTTCGACGAGGATATCACGGCCGTTCCGCTCCTCGCAGCGCGACTCGTCGACGTCGAGCAGCGAGTTGACGGCGGCCATGCCCAGCGCGGCGTCGAGAGGGTCGTCGGAGAGGGCGCGACGCGCCAGCTCGCGGGCACTGCGACCGATGAGACGAGCGGCGTCGATGGCAGCAGCGTCTGCGCTATCAGCCGAGGCCAGCGTCGAAGCGAGACCGCAGTGGCGGCTCCAGACGGCGATCCTGTTGCTACTGCTGCGCGCATCGCGCACGGTCGCGTCACCAATGAGCGAATCCAAGAGGGCTTCGATGAGGGTCACGGCCTCTCCGACACGGCAGCCGGCGTCTCCGACAGGGACAGCGGCTTCGCGCGGCCGTCGGTGTCGAAGAAGAAGCGGCGCGCCCACAGGGCCACGTACACGAGCGAGATGAGCACCGGCACCTCGACGAGCGGCCCAACGACCGCCGCCAACGCCTGCCCCGACTCGATCCCGAACACGCCGATGGCAACAGCTATCGCCAGCTCGAAGTTGTTGCTCGCCGCCGTGAACGAGAGCGTCGCCGTCTCCGGATAGCGGAAGCGCAGTCGCCAGGACATGAGGAAGGAAACGGCAAACATTATGACGAAGTACAGGAGCAGCGGTATGGCTATTCGCAGGACGTCCAGCGGCACGTCGACGATGTACTCGCCCTTGAGCGCAAACATCACAACAATCGTGAACAGCAGGCCGATGATCGCCGTCGGGCCCAGCTTCGGCATCAGCACGCCCTCGTACCACTCGCGGCCCTTACTTCTTATGCCCACATAGCGTGTGACCATGCCCGCCAGCAGGGGTATGCCCAGGAAGATGAGGACACTCCTTGCCACCTCCCAGAAGCTGATGTGGATCTCGGAGCCGCCGCCGAACCAGGAGCTGGCAACCGTGACGAAGAAGTAGGCGTACAGGGAGTAGAAGAGCACCTGAAAGACGGAGTTGAGGGCCACCAGCACGGCCGCGTACTCGTTATCGCCCTCCGCGAGCATGTTCCAGATCAGCACCATTGCGATGCAGCGCGCCAGCCCGACGAGGATCAGCCCCGTGCGGTACTCCGGCTGGTCGGGCAGGAGCAGCCAGGCCAGCGCGAACATGAGGATAGGCCCCACGATCCAGTTCTGCACCAGCGATACGCTGAACACCTTCCAGGCCGTCGCCACCTTGCCCAGCTCCTCGTAGCGCACCTTGGCGAGGACGGGGTACATCATCCACAACAGGCCGATGGCGATGGGGATGGAGGTAGTGCCGATGCTGGCCGAGTTAATGCCGTCGGCGACGTCGGGAAAGAGCTTGCCGAGCGCGACGCCGAAGGCCATGGTGAGTGTGATCCAGAGGGCAATGAAGCGGTCGAGGAAGGAGAGTCTTCCGGTGACCCCTCGTGGCCGCGCGGATACTGCGGCTTCTGCTGTCATGTAACCTGATTCCTCCTATGACTTCGCCCCCTGGGCGCCTACCGGCGCGAGCGACACACCTCTTCGGCGCGACGGCGGTCTCCGGACGATAGCTGGACGTCCAGCAGGTCGACGAGGCGCTCCCGAAGGGCGGCCGCAGCATCTCGATTCGCGCGGTAGAATATCCAGCGCCCGTCTTCATCGTCGCGGCGGCTGTCGACGAGCCCGGCGCGTCGCAGCGCGGCCAGGTGATTGGAGACGAGCGACTGCGAGAGGCCCGTCGCGTCCTCGATCTCGCAGACGCAGAGCTCTGACCTGGTGAGCAAGGAGAAGATCCGGAAGCGGGTCTCGTCGCCCAGCAAACGGAGGTATGAGCCCAGGTCTCCCACTGCGGGCTTGCCGGCGGGAGAGCCGTCCTCCTGCGCCGCGGGGGCCTCTTTGTCGGGCGATATATCACCAATCACTGATATATCATAACCTGGCGCGGCTGGCCGGTCAATATATATGGCATCAGCGCCGCATAGCGACGCTGATTGCAGAACGCCGAGCCGGACGATCTGAGGATTCGACGGACCGGGGTCGGATCGGTGAGGTTGTTAGACCCTCGTCGCCCTGGCTATCCGCTTGCGCGCCCGTCGCGTTGCTTTTGCCTTGGCGAGACGCCGCATCTCCGACTTGGATACGAAGTGGCGCCTCCTCTTGATCTCCCTGAGCACCCCGTTTCGCTGCATCGTCTGACGAAAGCGCGAAAGGAG
>JBGQNJ010000091.1:0-5752 GCA_041501065.1 Dehalococcoidia bacterium | reverse complement strand
GCGCCCTGGTAGACGTCGGGCGCCCACATGTGGAACGGCACGACCGCCAGCTTGTAGCCGATACCGACACCCATCAGCCCCAGGCCGCTCAGGAAGATGACGCGCTGGCCTTCGTCGAGGGCGCCGCGCAGCGAGGCGATCTGCGCGAACTCCATCGACCCGATCTCTCCGTAGACCAGCGCCATGCCGAACAGAAGGAAGGCGGTCGACACCGCAGCCAGCACCAGGTATTTGACCGCGGCCTCGGCGCCGATTGCGCTCGCGCGGTTGTAGCCGATGAGGGCGTAGAGGGAGATGCTCAGTATCTCCAGCCCCAGGAAGAACGAGGCGAAATGCACGCTCGCCACCAACACCGACGACCCCAGCGTCGCCAGGAGCAGCAGTATCCAGTACTCCTCCAGATTGCCCGGGTGCTCCTTCAGGTACCGGTACGACATGATGACGAGCACGAGCGCCGCCGCGAAAAGAAGGCCCATGTAGAAGAGGGCGAAGTTGTCGACGAGGAAGAGCGGCGTCGCCTGGCGGTCGCTCTGCGAAGTCACGACCGGCAACATGACGAACGCCAGGACCAGCCCGCCGAACGTGATCGCCGTCGATACGACATAGCTCCGGCGGACCGCGACGGCGAGCATCACGGCGACCGGCGTGGCGGCCAGCAGGATCAGGGGCAGGACGTCGATCCAGCCGCTGCGCGTCATGGCCCCTCCCATTCGTCGGGCAGGACGACGTTCGGGGCATCGACGGGCGCCTGCGTCTTCTCCTCGGGCCGCGTGGTGGCCACTATCTGCTGCAGGTTTGTTATCGACTGCCTGGCGGTAGCGAGGATGCTCTGCGGGAACAGCCCGAACCAGACGATGACCGCGATCATCGTCGCCATGATCGCGCCTTCCCGCAGTTTCATGTCCGGGAGTTTCCACCCGAGATGGTTTGGTCCCAGGAATGCCACCTGGATCATCCACAGCGAGTAGACGACCGATACGATGAGGCCAAGCGTCGCGAGGACCGCCATCGTCGTGTTCGCCTGATAGGTACCAAGAACTACGAGAAACTCGCCGACGAAGTTCCCCAGGCCCGGCAGACCAAGCGACGCCACGGCGAAGAACAGCGCTACGCCGCCCATTCGAGGAGCCGTCTGCCAGAGGCCGCCCATTCGGCCCATGTCACGCGTGTGTATCCTGTCGTTCAGGTCGCCGACGAGGATGAACAGGGCGCCGGTTGTGATGGCGTGCGCCAGCATGATCATGACCGCGCCCTCGAGGGCCAGCTCGTTCCAGGCGAAGATGCCCAGCAGCACGAAGCCCATGTGGCTGATGCTCGTATAGGCGACGAGACGCTTGATGTCGGTCTGGGCGAAAGCGAGCACCGCGCCGTAAAGGATGCCCGCGACCGCCAGGCCCATCGCCACGTTGGAGAAGTCGAGCGCAGCCTCGGGGAAGAGCGGCACCAGGAAGCGGATCATCCCGTAGGCGCCGACCTTCAGCACGAGTCCCGCCAGGGCGACGCTTCCGGCCGTCGGCGCCTGCGTATGGGCGTCGGGCAACCAGGTATGCAAGGGTACCACAGGCAGCTTCACCGCGAACGCCGCGAAGAAGCCCAGCATCAGCCAGCGGGCGGTCGACTCCGACATCGGCGTCCCGAGCAGCTCGTTGTAGTTGAACGTGTAGACGCCCGTCGCGTTGCCGTGGACGAAGAACAGCCCCAGGATGGCGACGAGCATCAGCAGCCCGCCAGCCTGGGTGAAGATGAAGAACTTGATCGAGGCGTAGGTGCGGTTCTCGTATCCCCAGAAGCCGATCAGGAAGTACAGCGGCACCAGCATCAGCTCCCAGAAGAAGTAGAAGAGGAAGAGGTCGATCGCCAGGAAGACGCCCATTATCGCCGCCACGATCCAGAGCAGGTTGAAGTGGAAGAAGCCGACACGCTCCTGAATCGCGTTCCACGAGCAGGCCACGGCCATGATGCCCAGGAAGTTGGTCAGCATGATGAGCAGCATGCTCAGGCCGTCCATCGCCAGGTGATAGCTGATGCCAAGCTGCGGGATCCAGGAATGCGTCGTCTCGATGACGAAGGGGCTATGCGGAGTCGCGCTCATCGGCCCAAAGTAGTGCACCCAGAGCACGATCAGGATGACCATGTGGACCGACAGCGTCAGCAGCGATATGACGCGCGGCCATAACCTGCCCCAGCGGCCCGAAATCCAGGCCAGGATGCCGCCGGCGAACACCTCAACGATCAACCACGTCAATATCATGTCACGAACACCACGATCCCCACGGCGACGATCGCGCCGAACGCCACGCTTGTGGCATACCAGCGGAGCCGCCCCGTCTCCGTCCGACTTAGAACGATGTGACCGGCTTGGTTGATGAGCGCGATGGCTCGGATCGGGAGGTCGAAGACGTCGGCGCGGTTTGCGCGCGCCACCCAGACGTAGGTACCGACAATCAGGTTGTCGTAGGCCCAGTCGAACCCCCAACCGACGAACCAGAAGCGATGCACGGCCGCGCCGAGCGGCGTTATCACCAGCCGCCGCACGAGTCCGGGCTCGCGCAGGAAGACGTAGTAGGCGGCCAGTATCCCACCGATCGACACTAAGGAGGCCACAATCTGAAGGTTGCGCTCGGTGCTGCCAGCGATCTCTTTGGTTTCGGGCAGTGACGTGTGCATGAAGTCGGAGAACCACGGTTGGTTGCCCAGGGTTCGCGGCAAGTCGAGGAAGCCGGCGACGATTGACAGGAAGGCCAGCACCACCAGCGGCAGCAGCAACCGCACGCCCGGCTTGAGATGGTACGGCGTCCGCTCCTCACCAAAGAACGTCAAGAATACCATCCGGAACGTGTAGAGCGACGTCAGCAGCGCCCCGCAGAGTCCCGCGGCCCAGAGCCAGCGCCCGCCCGCATCCGATGCCCACGCGCCGGCGAGAATGGCGTCTTTGCTGTAGAAGCCTGCCGTAACCAGCGGCAGGGCGGCAAGCGACAAAGAGCCGGCGACGAACGTCCAGAAGACGAGTGGCGTTTGCTTCCGGAGACCGCCCATCTTGAACATGTCCTGCTCGTGGTGTAGCCCGACGATGACGACGCCCGCCCCCATGAAGAGGAGGGCCTTGAAGAAGGCGTGCGTCATGAAGTGGAACATCGCTGCCGACCAGGCGCCCACGCCGACCGCCAGGAACATGTAACCGATCTGGCTGATCGTCGAATAGGCGAGGACGCGCTTGATATCGCGCTGCGTCAGAGCGCTGAAGCCGGCAAGTATGAGTGTTCCGGCGCCAACGGCCGCGACCGTCGTCTGGATGACCGGCGACAGCGTGAACAGCACGTTCATGCGGGCAATCAGGTAGACGCCCGCCGTCACCATCGTCGCGGCGTGGATGAGCGCGCTCACGGGCGTTGGGCCAGCCATGGCGTCGGGGAGCCACGTTTGCAGCGGCAACTGCGCCGACTTCCCCAGCGCGCCGCCCAGCAGCAGGCCGGCCGCGGCGACGGTGATGCTCGACCCAACGACCCAGTGCTCCGACGCGAGCTGCATCAACGGCTGGATCTGGAGCGTCCCCAGCTTCGTGAACAGCAGCAGCAGACCGACGAGCAGCGCCGTGTCGCCGACACGCGTGACAGTGAACGCTTTGCGTGCGGCCCGCCCGTTCGCGGGGTCCGTATACCAGAAGCCGATGAGCAGGTAGCTGCACAGTCCAACGCCTTCCCATCCCAGATAGAGAAGCAGGAGGTTGTCAGCCAGGACGAGCGTTAGCATGGAGCCGACGAACAGGTTCATGCAGGCGAAGAAGCGGGCATAGCCGTCGGGCTCGTCCTCCATGTACTCGGCGGAGTATACGTGAATGAGGAAGCCGACGACGGTGACCACCAGGATCATGATCACGGAAAGAGAGTCAAGATAGAACGCGATATGGGGCGTGAAGCCGCCGACGTTGATCCACGTCCAGAGCGATTGGGAGAAGGCGTCGCCCTCCGGCGGCGCAATGACGAAGTCGAAGCCCACCAGCAGCGCAAACAGCGCCGAGAGGCCAATCGAGCCTACCCCGATTGCCGCGACCTGCCGTCGGTCGAGCCAGCGGCCAAACAGCGCCAGCACGACGAAGCCGCAGAACGGCAGGACCGGCACCAGGAACAGGAGGTGCAGCAAATCAGCCTCGCATTCTGTCCGCCGCGTCGACGTCCAGCGTCTTGAACAGGCGGTGGAGCTGGAGCACCAGCGCCAGCCCGACCGAGACCTCGGCAGCGGCCATCGTCAGGATGAAGAGGAACAGCACCTGGCCGTCCGGCTGCCCCCAGCGATAACCGGCGACGATGAAGGCCAGCCCGGCGGCGTTCAGCATCACCTCCAGCGAAAGGAGCACGAAGATGATGTTCCTCCGCACAAGCACCCCCGTCAGCCCAATGACGAAGAGCACCCCCGCCAGGAGGAGTCCCTGTTCCATCGGGATCGATGCCATTCGATTCTCCTTCTTACCGCCGTGCGCCCGCGTCGACGGGCTCCTGGCGCTCCTGAGCCGTCTCGTCGGGCTGGCGCCGGCGTCCCAGGTGGTACGCGCCGACCAGGCCCGCCAGCAGCACCATCGAAGCCAGCTCAACGCCGAGCATGTAGGGACCAAACAGCGTCGCGCCCAAGTCCTGCGGCTGGATTGGGCCGGCGCCGGGCAGGTGGTGGACGGTCTGCTGGAAGAGCACGTAGACCAGTTCCGCCATCAGCACCAGCGCCAGGAAGGCAGGGCCAATCCACATCTTGCCGACCGTCCAGCGCTTCTCCTGCTCTACCGCAACGTCGCCCAGGTTCAGGATCATAACGACGAAGATAAAAAGCACGATTATCGCGCCGGCGTAGATGATCACCTCCAGCGCCGCGATGACCGGCGCTCCCAGCGTGAAGAAAATGAGCGCCACCGCCAGAAACGACACGATCAGGTACAGCAGCGAGTGCACGGCGTTGAGGCCGGTCACCGCCGCGACGGTCGCGACGACAGCGACGACAGACGATATGTAATAGACCGCGTTCATGTTGGCATCGAGGCGCTACGGCAGCAGCGTGCGCACGTCCCGCGGCGGCGCCTCGTTTTCCGCTTCTCCTTTGTCCTTTCCGCCGATGGCCAGCCCGGCGACGCGGTAGAAGTCGTAGTCCGCGTACTTCCCGGGCCCGGCAATCAGCAGGTCTTCCTTCTCGTAGACCAGGTTCTGGCGAACGTATTCGCCCATCTCGAAGTCGGGGGTGAGCTGTATGGCATAGGTCGGGCAAGCTTCCTCGCAGAAGCCACAGAAGATGCAACGCGAGAAGTTGATGCGGAAGAACTTCGGATAGCGGCGGCCGGTCTCGTCCTCGGTCGCCTGGAGGGCGATGCAGTCGACGGGGCAGGCGACCGCACACAAATAGCACGCGACGCAGCGCTCCTCGCCGTTGATCCGCGAGAGGATGATGCGCCCGCGCCACCGGGGCGCCAGGTACGG
Organism: Dehalococcoidia bacterium; assembly: GCA_041501065.1. Classification (GTDB taxonomy): domain Bacteria; phylum Chloroflexota; class Dehalococcoidia; order DSTF01; family JALHUB01; genus JALHUB01. The sequence continues at coordinate 296 of JBGQNJ010000091.1, read as the reverse complement.
CTTCTGCTCCGGGTACTGGACAGTGACGCGTCGCCTGAACATATGCAGGAAGACGATCCAAAGTCCCTTGATAATGCTCAGCATCGTTTATCGCCTAACCCATCGCCAGCCGGACGGCGCCCGTCACGAGCAGGTTCATCAGGGCCAACGGCAGCATGACCTTCCAGCCAAAACCCATGAGCTGGTCGTATCGCAGCCGCGGCAGCGTCGCGCGCAACAGTATGAAGAAAGCGACGATTGCGAACGTCTTGATCGTCAGCCACAGCGGCGGCGGCAGGATCGGTCCCAACCAGCCG
>JBGQNJ010000090.1:0-5780 GCA_041501065.1 Dehalococcoidia bacterium | reverse complement strand
GGGCCTCGGCGGCGGCTACCAGGCGCGCGAGACCGTCGACCTGCGCGGCGCCTATCTGTTGCCGGGCTTCACCAACGGCCATGCGCACGTCGAAAGCTCTCACCTCTGGATAACAGAGTACGCCCGCGCTTTAGTTCCGCGCGGCGTCGTCGCCGTCGTCACCGACCTACACGAGATCGCCAATGTAGCGGGGCTCTCAGGCATCCGCGCGGTCCTTCGCGCCGCCGCCGCGTTGCCGCTGGAATTGCAGCTCATGGCGCCATCGTGTGTTCCCGCCACGTCGCTGGAGACGGCGGGCGCGACTCTGGGGCCCGACGAGATTCGACAACTGTTGGAGACCGAGGGCGCGACCGGCCTCGGCGAAGTGATGGACTTCCCGGGCGTCATTCAAGCGCAGCCGCGCGTCCTCGACAAGCTCGTCGAAGCGGGCGACCGTCCCATCGACGGCCACGCGCCCGGTCTTGGCGGCAAGGCGCTGAACGCCTACCTCGCCGCCGGCCCGCAGTCTGACCACGAGTCGACTACGCTCGAGGAAGGGCGCGAGAAGCTGCGACGTGGCATGTGGCTGATGATCCGCGAGGGGACGACGGAGAAGAACCTGGCCGAGCTCCTGCCGCTCGTCACCGACCGCACGGCGTCGCGCTGTCTCTTCGTCACCGACGACCGCTCCGCCGCCGACCTCGCGTCGGACGGTGACGTCGATGCCGTGGTGCGGAAGGCGATAGACCTCGGCCTGGACCCCACACGCGCCGTCCAGCTCGCGACGCTGAACCCGGCGCTCTGCTTCGGGTTGCGCGGCGTGGGCGCCATCGCCCCCGGTTATCGCGCGCATCTCATCGTCTGCGACGACCTGCGACGGCCCGTGGCGCGTCGCGTCTACTTCGATGGCCGGCTCGTGGCCGAGAACGGCGAAGCCCTCTTCGACACACCCAGCACCGTCGACCCGTCGCTGCTGCGCACCGTGAACGTCGGCGATCTTAGCGTCGACTCGTTTGCGCTGCCCGCGATTGGACCGCGCTATCCTGTCATCGAGGCGATTCCGGGCCAGATACTGACGGGCCGGCGTCTGGAGGAGGTGCGCGTCGAGAGCGGACGGATCGTCGCGGACCCGGAGCGCGATATCTTGAAGCTCGCCGTCGTGGAGCGACACCACGGCAGCGGGCGCGTCGGCGTCGGGCTTGTCAGCGGATTCGGCTTGAAGCGCGGCTCGCTGGCCTCATCCTACGCGCACGACTCCCACAACGTGATCGTTGCCGGCGTCGACGAGGGCGACATGCTGGCGGCCGTGCGACGTATCGCGACGATGCAGGGCGGGCTCGTGGCCGTTGCGGGCGGCGAAGTGCTTGCAGAGATGCCTCTGCCGGTCGCCGGAATGATGTCGACGGAATCAGCGGCGGCCGTCTCCCATCGCGGGGCCTTGCTCAACGCTGCGGCCCTCTCCCTGGGCGCCGAAATACCCGAGCCCTTTGCCGTCCTCTCCTTCCTCGCGTTGCCGGTCATCCCCTCGCTGAGGCTCACCGACATGGGCCTCGTCGACGCGGAAAGGGGCGAATTCGTTGATCTCGGCTCGCTCGGCATCGAGCGGTAGCCACCGTCCGAGAGGAGGGAAATCGATTGGCCGTGACCGTCCCCATCGTCTTCGACAAGCCGCTGAACGTCTGGCTGGGCCTTGTCCTCTTAGCGCTGCTACTGGCCCAAGTGACCAGTGGCATACTCATGGTTAGAGGCAGGCGAGTCCTGTTCGTTCCTCACGTTGTGAACGCCGGGCTGATTGCGACAGTCGTCGGCGTTCACGCCTTCTTCGGCATCGGAATCTGGTTCTTCGACTTCCACTACGGCTGACCGGGACGCGACCGTCAGACTCCGAGTTCAGCCACGACGTGGCGATATCTCGGACACCGGGGCGCCCTCCACCGCTTCGTCGCTCTCCATAGCTGTCCGGCGTCCGCGTTTTCAACGTCCACGGCGGTTCCGCAAATGATATACTGACTTTAGACGATATAGTAGCCGACGTCTGCGGCCAGGGAGGCCGGCGACGAAAAACGGAAAGGAGACCGTTCTCATGTCCTCCAGATTTCGCATTTGCCTAGCTGTGCTGTTTCTCGCGCTCCTTGCCGGAAGCCTCTCGGCGATGGCCTGTGGCAGCTCGAAGAAGAGCGCGACGCCCACGCCGGGAGTGACGACGGCGCCTGCCGCGACCGCGACGAAGGCGCCCCAGGCCAGCGGCACCGCCGCCGCAACCACCGCGCCCACCTCGACGCCGGGGGCTGCGGCTAAGTCGGCGTCAGTCGCGATCAAGGACTTCGAGTTCACACCGGCGACCGTCACAATCGGTGTCGGCGGTACCGTCACCTGGACGAACAACGGTCCGTCGACGCACACCGTCACCGCCGACGACGGCAGCTTCGACGCCGGCAACCTGTCGCAGGGCAAGACCTTCTCGCATACGTTCCAGACGGCAGGCACCTTCGCGTACCATTGCTCCATACACCCATTCATGACGGCGACGGTGATCGTGCAGCAGGCATCATCGAGCTCCGCCAGCCCGGGCTACTAGACCGCGACGGCAACGGCGGCGGCGCGTTGGCCGCCCGCGAAGGGGTAGTGGTTGCCGCTTCCCGCTAAGCAGCCGATGCCCTAGAATACGCTTGAATACTTTCGGAGGTGCTAATAGCCCATGACCTACGTCATCACTGAGCCCTGCATCGACGTCAAGGACCGCGCCTGCGTCGATGTCTGCCCCGTCGACTGCATCCATGAAGAGGGCGACGCCGACCGCATGCTCTACATCGACCCTAACGAGTGCATCGACTGCGGCGCCTGCGAGCCCTCGTGCCCCGTGACCGCCATCTTCGCCGAAGACGACGTGCCCGACAGCTCGAAAGAGTTCTCCGCGCTCAACGCCCAGTGGTACCAGGACAAGGCCGCCGTGCGGGCCCGCGTCAACGCCATCAAGCCCGCCTAGGACTCCACCCTCGGCCGAACATCACATGTCGTCGCAGTCGTCGGATGCTAGGTTGCACGCAGAATCCCCATAATTCCGAGCTAGCCGGAGCGGAATGGCTAAAGAGCGGGCAAAGATATATGTCGTTTTTGGCGAGGGCGACCAGAAGCTCTTAGTTGCGACGGTCATACTTCGAGGTCACGACCTCTATACAATCCGCCAGCTTTTCCCCCTGAAGGGCAAGCATAGTTACCACGAAAGTGGAATCTGGCACAGCGACAGCGATCTAGTTGGGCTTCGCGATGGCGACGGAAGAGGTGTCAGCCTTCGGGACTTGAAGGGTCATCTGAACGTCACCGGGCTCGTCTGCGGCGCTCCACCTGAGCTAGCCGACTACGAGGTGAAGCCCGATAAGTCTCGAACTAGAACACTGGCATTGCCGTGTCCCGTAACCCCGTGGGGGTTGGACATATGGGCCGTCGAAGCACACGGGTTCGGCTTGGCGAACAGGATAGCGCGGACACTACCCTGGCCGAAGACGGAGCTTCTTGGCTCCTTCATCGCAGACTGGACTGAACCCCTCATACTTGTGACGGCCTGGCAAGGCGTCGACGCACACCCCTACCAGGTGGTTAAGCGGTATCCGCCCATTCCGGGAGAAGTACCATACGTGTTGGTTCCTGAGAAATGGGTTGGCACCTGGCTATATGACTCGCGCAAGACATCGCAGGTGCGGCAGCGCATGCAATGTGAGGCCGAGGAGTTCACTCGACGAGAAGAAGAGCACTTGGCAGGCTCAAGGTCGTGAGATTAGCCCGACACGCGTGCTTTCATTCAACCGTCGCGCGAACATGGTGCGGAATCTCTAGAGGAATCTCCAGCCCGAACTCCACCAGGCCTGCGAACTTCCCATCGCGGTACCACGGCGACTGATAGATCAGCACCCTGGCGCCGTCCTTCTCGATTGTGTAGACGTTGTTCTCCTGTGTCGCCAGCATCTGTCGGATCTTGGCCTGCGACTGCTCCCGATGTACCTCCAGCAGGTTCTTCCCTACCAGCTCGCGGCCGCCCTTGTCGGCAAACCACTTGACGGCCCGCTCGTTCATCTCGACGATGATTCCGGCCGTATCGCAAACAACCACCGGACCGGGGAACTCCTTGACCCAAGAACTCTCCGTCATTTCGCTCCAGTTCTAGGCGTCACTCGTCGAGCGGCAACTGCTCCGGCAACTGCTCCCACCCCGATTGCAGCGGCAACAGCAGCCGGTCGCCCAGGCGCCCGACGTGCTTGTCCACCTCGTCGTACTTCGTCTTCGCGTGCCCAATGTGCGTCCCCAGCACGCCGAACTCGGCGCGGAAGTGCTCGTAGTCCTTCCCCAGCCGCGCCAGGTGGTCGATTATCTCCCGCGCCCGCTCCTCGACGCGCAGGCCCTTCAGCCCGAGCACAATCGCCTGTAGATAGCCGTAGAAGCTGTTCGGCGACACCGGGATGACCCGCCGGCCCATCGCGTAGGCGCAGGGCCCTTCGCCCTCGCCGACCATGTCCTCTCGCGAGAACGTCTCGTAGTACACGCCCTCCGCCGGGATGTACATCAGCGCGAACTCGAACGTTCCCTCGTCCGGCATGATGTACTTCGCGACCGCGTCGACGTGCGCCCGCACGTCCCGCAGGAAGCCGCGACGCAACGACGCCCGCTCCTCGTCCGTCTCCGCCGCCAGCATGCGGTTGAAGCTCTCCATCGGGAACTTCGAGTCGATGGGCACCAGGCCGCTGCCCAGACAGATCACCGCGTCGACCATCTCGCCGTTGCGGAAGCGGTACTGGAAGCGATAGTTCTCCGGCGGCAGGATCTGCGTCAGCAGGTTCTCCAGCAGCAGCTCGCCGAACCCGCCGCGCATCTTCGGCGGCTTGAGGATGTCCTGCAACTGCCCGATGTTCTTCCCGACCTCCAGCATCTGCGCGCTCGACGTTTCCAGGCGTCCGAGCTGCTGGCCCACGTTCCGCATCGTCTCCGACGTCGACGCAAACGACGTGTTCATCGTCTGCTGGACGCTGTTCAGCCCCCCCGACAGCCGCTGGTCGAGCCCTTCGATGCGCTGCTCCAGCGACTGCTGCGCTATCGCCATCGCCTGCGCGACATCCGCCCGCGTGTCGACGCGCGGCGCCCGCAGCCGCTCCCACGCCAGCACCCCGACGACGCCGATCAGCACAACCAGCAGGATGACAACGAGTGCTTCCATTTCACACCGCCCCTACCTTATCTCGATGCGCTCCGCGTACTCCGGCACGATAACCTCTATCCCGCTCCCTTTCAACCCTTCGACGAAATACCCCGGGCACTCCGTGTGTATGCTCACCATCGTCTGCGGCGCGATCTCCTGGATCAGCTCCAGCAGGTCGCCCGCCGTCGCGTGCCCCGACGCGTGCAACCCCGGGTGCTCCAGCCCGCGCTCGCGAGTCGCATCGTCCCGATACGGCAGGCCCTTGCCCTCCATCCCGAAGTGCCGCAGCCAGTTGTGCAGCCGCCTGAAGTCGATGTCCTGCTCCTCGCTGTAGCTCTCGCTCGAAGAGTAGACGTACTTGCCGCCGCGCGGCTCCATATCGATCAGGTTCTTCACGTCCCAGAAGCTGAAGCAGACGATGAAGTCGCGCCCCGACGCCTTGATGTCCGGGCCCGTCACAAGCCGATCCTTGTGGTTGTCCCGCAGAATCTGTTCCCAGTGTGCCGGCGTTGTCTTCAGGTCGCGGTAAATGAGCAGTTCGGGCGTGTCCGCCATCGTCGGCACCTCGTCCGATGCCAGACGCATCTTTTCCAGCAGGAAGGCGTCCTTCGCC
>JBGQNJ010000089.1:0-5798 GCA_041501065.1 Dehalococcoidia bacterium | reverse complement strand
GTAGGCGTTGGCGTTGGCGTGTTGGTAGGCGTAGGCGTAGCCGTCGCCGTATCCGTCGGTGTCGACGTGGGTGTGTCCGTGGGCAGCGGCGTGCCGGTGGCGGTTGGTGTGGGTGTGGCGGTATTGGTCGGCGTCGGTGTGGGCGTCGGCGTGAGGGTGGGTGTTGGCGTCGCCGTTGGCGTGGGCGTCGGTTCCAGCGTCGGGAATGGCGTCGCTATGGCGTCCCGGGGCCGCATGGTGACCGTTTCCGTGCGCGTCTGGACCTGCGCCCCCTCGCCGCCGGTCATGCTGACCGTCAGGACCTCGCCGCTCTTCGACGCGTTCAGGCCGGCGGGCCCCAGGCCACGCGCGACAGGGCGGCTCGATGTCACGCCGTCGACAGTGTACGTGCGCACCAGGTCGCCACCCGACTGCTGGTACTGGACCTGGTAGGAATCGCCGCTAACGGCGTTCGTCCAGCTCAGCGTGACGTTGCCCGGCTCGGCCGTCGCCAGCGAGGCCACCGCCATCTGGGCATCGTGGTTCAGCCAGTTGAAGGCATCGCGGTAGTCGTGGGCGATTGCCAGCTTTTCGTGGCCGCGACTGGTCACGCCGAGGAACTGGCTTAGTGACGCCGCAACCAGGCCGATCACTAGGGCGCCGATGCCCATCGCCGCCAGGAGCTCGACCAGCGTCATTCCCGACTCGCCGGCGTGCCACCTCATCTGTCCACCTTGTAGTCCTCCGCCACCAGCAGCTCCTTGGCGTTGCGGGTGACGGTCACGGTTATCTTCTCGATACTGCTATCGCCGCCGGGCGCCACGTCGGCCGTGACGGCGACGGCATAGTCGTCGGGGAATGGCGTCACGGTCGCGTACGACGCGGGAAGCGGCTGATAAGGCTGGCTCTTGGTGTACTCCAGTTGGGAGCGCGCCAGGTTTTCGGCCGTCACCCGCTCCTCGGTCCGCGAGACAGCCATGCTCCCCGTGGACACAGCCGATAGCAGCGCCGTGAGGGCAAGCCCGAGTATGCCGACAGCTATCAGCGCTTCCAGGAGGCCGATGCCCTTTTCGCCGCGAAGGGCTCCGGCACATCGCAGCCATCGCCAGCAAGTCGTGTGTGCCGTTCTCTTACCTTCCCCCCTTCTTATTGGATGTGCCCCATGATGCTGTACATGGGCATGATTATCGAAATGGCAATGAATGCGACGACGAGACCGATGCCGAGCGTCATGACCGGCTGGACCATCGAAGTGAGAGCCCCCACCCGCTCGTCGACCTCCGTCGCGTAGAATTCCGCGAGCGTGTCCAGGTTCGTATCCAGGGAACCGGTCTCTTCGCCGACGGACACCACCTGTGAGAGCATCGATGGGAACAACCGCGACCTCGCGAGCGGTTTGGCCAGACCCTCGCCGCGCATGAGCTCCTCGCGGACGTCCGACAGCTCGTCGCGGATGATCTGGTTCTGGGTTGTCTGAAGGACCAGCTCCATGATGTCGGAGAGGGGGAGCCCGGCGCGAAGCAGCATCGCCATGGTCCGGCTGAAGCGCGAGACGTTGCTCTGGATGTTGATGGCGCCGATCACCGGCAGCCGGATGAACAGGTAGTCCAGCTGGCGGCGGCCCGAAGGCTGCCGGGCGTACCAGGTCGCAATGGCGACCACTATCACCGCCACGACCAGCATGTGTATCTTATACGCCGTAGCGAACGAGCTGACGCCGATGAGTATTCGCGTTGGCAGCGGCAGCCCTGTGTTGAACTCGTCGAAGAGGCTGACGAGCGGCGGCAGCGCCGTCGTCACCAGGATGCCGACGACGACGACGGCGAGGACCACCATGAACGCCGGATAGGCCATTGCGCCGCGGACGCGCTTTACGATCGCCTGTTCCTTTTCCATGTGAATGGCGACCCGACGGAGCACGGTCTCCAGGCTTCCGGTTCGCTCGCCGACCTCCATCAGGCGGCTGTAGATGGGAGGGAAGATAGTGCGGTGTTGCGCGACAGCCGTCGAGAACGGGGAACCGTTCTTGAGGTCGCGGCCGATGTCTCCTAGGACACGCGCGAACGGGCCCTTGCTCTGCCCCTGGAGTAGCTCGATGGCGTGGAGCAACGCGATCCCCGATTCGACGAGCGTCGCCAGGTGGCGACTGAAGTTGATGACCTCTCGCGGTTTCACGCCAAAGAGCGACGGTATGAGTTGGTCAAGAGTCGGCCGCGGCTTAACCTGTTGAAGGAGGACGACCTTATAGTGCCAGTCCCACAGCGTCCGCTCGGCGACTTCTTCGCTGGCGGCGTCGACGGAGCCGTTGACCTGCTCACCCGACGGTGCAAAAGCGACGTACTTGTACAGCAACCGCGCCCCCTAAACCCTCGACCGGTTGTTCGGCATAGGCTCTTGGGGCGTGACGGTCCCCTGGCGCTTGTTGTGCCCTGTGCGCCGGCTGGTCGTCATGCCCTTCATCGGAGTCCGCCAACGGCGGGCTCACGAGCCTCTCATCAGACTCATCGGATCATTCGGCAGAGAAAGTGGCGCGACGTATCGGTTAGAACTATGATTTCTGTGGTGAAGGATGCGAAGGCGCGGCGATATCGTCGTGGTGACCGGAGGAGTCGATAGTGCAGTGGGTAAGCCTTGCGATAGCGCCCGATCAGCTCACGGCCGAGATGTGGTGCGAGCTCTTGCGCAATGAGGGCATACCGGCGATGGTGCAGCCCTCCGACGCGGTGTCGTTCCTGGGCGTGTCGCCGACAGCGTGTCGTGTCGTGGTGCCGAAGGACAGGCGTGAGGAAGCGGCGGCGGTCCTCCAGAGGGAGATGGGCAGCACCATAACCATCGAGCCGCCATAACCGAGGTCACGTTCGCCGGGGTCAACAAAAACGCAGCCGGGGCTGTCCAGCCTTGGCGTTCAACTTCCGGCCGGGCGCGAGAGCCAAGCTAGTCGATTGGGACGCGCTCGAGCTCCAGGAGCCGCTTCTTCATCGCCGGCCCGCCGCCGAAGCCGCCGAGACCGTCGCCGGCAACAACGCGATGGCACGGCACGACGATCGGCAGGGGATTGGCGCCCACAGCCTGGCCCACGGCGCGCGCCGCCTGCGGCCGCCCGATCCGCTCCGCGATCTGCTTGTAGGTGCGGGTCTCGCCGCAGGGGATTTCGAGCAATGCCCGCCATACCGCTTGCTGGAAGGGCGTGCCTTGCTCGAGGTCGAGCGCGCCGTCCAGCGCTGTCGCGTCACCGCGGGCGTAGCGGCGCAGCGTCTCCGGCCAGTCGCCGGCCTCGTCCGGCCGCGCGGACTCCGATGCGCCCTGGAGGCGAATCTCCTCTTCGGCTTCTCTTGCCGTCGCAACCGGCAACGTCGTCAGGCGAAGGCCGCGTACGCCGATGCCGAGCCCTATCCAGCCAAGCGCCGTGTCAACGACGACATACTTCATCGGTTGCCTCCGCGTCTCAGCATGCGCCTGAGCAGACTCGGCCGCAATCGCTTCCAGAGGGCATCGAGCTTCGCATCGTCGTTAGGGCCAAAAGACTTCTGTCCGAATTCGACGCGCTCGTAGGCGTCGACGAGGACGGAGACGTCCGGCGCATCGGGCAGTCTATCTCGAAGGCAACCGAGGAACTCGCGCGGCGTCTGCGAGGGGCGCGGCCCAACTCCCGCCCACGACGACAGCCGCCGCGTTTTCTCCAGTAGCTGCGCTGGACGGCTGAGGCCGCTGAGGCCGCGGTTCCAGGCGTAGCGGAGGCCGGCGGCGGACATCAGGGAAAGCATCGCGAGGAGAAGTAGCGGGACTGCGAGCCACGGGGATATCGGGCTGCCGGTGGGGCTTTCGGTGAGGGAGGCGGCGCTCTGCTCCTCTGGAGTGACCGGCTTGTTGGCGCCCCCGGCCGGGAACATGTCGAGGATCTCTTGCGTCGAAATCGTGCCCGTCGAATCTGTTGGCGACTCGCCGAGCGGCGCCGTCTGCACGGAATAGGCGCGCGACGGGCTGAACGGTATCCAGCCCAGCCCGGAGAAGTAGACCTCCGGCCAGGCCAGCGCATTGCGGCCGTCGACGTGGTAGATACCCTCGCCGCTCCCACCGTACTGGGGCAGCGCGAATCCGACGGCGAGTCGCGCGGGCACGCCGAGTGTGCGCAGCATCACGACCATCGCTGAGGCGTGGTAGAGCGGGTAGCCGCGCCGCTGGACGGCGAGGAAGTACCAGGCGGCGTCGACGTTGCTAGGCGGCGCCTCCTCTTGTAGCTCGACCGGATAGCCGCGCAGGTACCACTCGATTTGCGAGGCCAAGTCGTAGGGAGAAGTGGTTTCCCCTGCAATCTCCCGCGCCAGCTTTGCCACCCCGGGCGGCAGATCGTCGGGGAGCTGGAGGTAACGATCGGTCACCCATGAGGGGTAATCGCTGCCCGACGCGCGCAGGGCCTCGACGGAGGCGGTGGAAACGAGGCCGACGGCGGTATAGGTGTCTCCCGGCTTGAGCGACTTCGCCGGCCGCAGCGACGTGACATCAGACGGGTTGGCCGCGGTCTCGACGTCCGCTTCCTGGTCGACGGCCAGCGGCTCGCCGGGAGCGACGAAGATGGGGAGTGGCTGCTCCACCGTGACCTCGATGGCGGCGGGCTGCCGGTACCGTGCGGCGGCTTCGTCGAGGATGGCGGGCAAGTTCGCGGTGCGGTCCCGGAGCGGCTCCTTATCCCGTTCGCCGGTCTTCCAGCCGCTGGACGTGTAGACGTTGTACACGGTGGCCCGCAACAGGCCAGACTCAGACGCCTTGACCGTCATAATCGGGCCCTCCACGGCTTCGAAATAGCCGCGATAGGGCAGGAAGGAAGCATAGCGGTCGAGCGGCATGCCCTTCTTGCCCTCGACGGCGCTGAAGACGCGGCTCAGGCCGGCGAACCGGTCCGCGACAGGGTTAGTCCAGGTTCGCCATATCGACGGGAAAGGGCCGGTCTGTCCGGCGAGCGGGGTGAGCCAGGCCACCCCGACGAGGACGAGCGTCGCCCACAACGTCTGGTTCAGTGAGAAAAAGTGCAGTGAGCCCGGGTAGGAGGTCCTCGTGCGGCGCCATTCCTTCATCTTCGCGTCTAAGTGCGTCCGCGAGACCAGCAGGATGGCGGCGATCACGAACACCACGAACGCGGGGCTGGACTGTCCCGGAAGGTAGCTGATGTTCACGAGCAGGGCCAGGCCACCCGGGACCAGCCCGATCCAGGGGTTGTGCCAGCGGAAGGTGCTCCAGGCAAGGTAATATGCCGCAAGCCAGGTGAGCACGAGGAGGAGCACGATGACGGGGAGGGCATCGCTGCTGATGCCGCCGCCGGTGAGGGCGTCGAGCCAGAGGCGCATTCGCAGCACCATCTCACCCGACCGTTCTTTGAGGCCGTCGCCCGGTGTCACCGCGAGAACCTGAACCAGCAGCCCCGAGGCGCCCACCAAGAGCGCGAGCGGATAGATAAAGACCGCGCGCCAGGGCAAGCGAGCAAGGACGTAGCCGGCGGCGATTCCGAACAGCGCTATCGGGTAGAGCGAGGGCATGCCCTCGACCCAACCGGCGTTGTCGATAGAAGCGACGACGCTCAGGGAGACGGCGAGGACGATGAGGAGGGTTATGCCGTCGCGCCAGGGGAACAGCCGGCTCGCCGCGCCTGTTCTGGGCTCCATTTCGGTCGAATGGAGTGTCGCCAAAGCCGTCATGGGTCGCTCCCGGCCACCGCTGATAGCGAGGGTCGCGGCACGTCGCTCGACGCGGACGCGAGGGCGGCACCAAGGTCGGCGCCGCGCTTCACAACCGACGTGTGGATTCCCGCCGCCGCCAGCGCGCCG
>JBGQNJ010000088.1:0-5807 GCA_041501065.1 Dehalococcoidia bacterium | reverse complement strand
GGCTACTTCCGGCCCGGCGGCATCGTCTGGGACCTGCCGGATGGCTTCAAGGACCGCGTGCGCTGGGTCTGCGGACAGACGCGCGTCGGAATCGACGACATCGACCGGCTGCTGACGAAGAACGAGATCTTCCTCACGCGCTGCCTGGGCATCGGCGTAATCTCCAAGGAGTCCGCTATCGACTACGGGCTCTCCGGGCCCATGCTGCGCGCCTGCGGCCTGCCCTTCGACCTGCGCCGCGATGAGCCGTACTCCATCTACGACCGCTTCGACTTCGACGTCCCGACCGGCACCCGCGGCGACGTCTATGACCGCTATGTGGTGCGCATGGAGGAGATGCGGCAGTCGGTGCGCATCGTCGAGCAGGCGCTCGAGCAGATGCCGGATGGGCCAATCATGCCGGAGAAGGCGCCGCGCCGCCTGCGCCTGCCGCCCGGCGAAGTCTACATGCGCACCGAGAACCCTCGCGGGGAGTACGGCATCTATCTCGTATCGAAGGGCGGCGAGAAGCCCTACCGGCTGAAGATCCGCTCCTCCTGTCTGAGCAACCTGACGGCGCTCAGGCAGATGGTGGTGGGCCACTACGTCGCGGACGCCGTGGTCATCCTGGGCTCCGTGGACATCGTCCTGGGAGAGGTGGACAGATGAGCGCGCTGGAGACGTTCTTCGATAACGTCTGGGTCGACGCCCTCTGGCGGCTGCTGGCTGTGCTCGGCCTTATGGTGATCGTCGTGCTGGCGCTGACTTATGTCGAGCGCAAGTTCATCGGCCGCATCCAGATGCGACTGGGCCCGATGCGCACCGGCCCCTACGGCATCATGCAGCCCATCGCCGACATGGTGAAGATACTGCTGAAGGAGGACCTGCGACCCGCCAGCGCCGACCGCATCGCCTTCGAGCTGGCGCCGTTCCTCGCCTTCGTGCCCGTGTTCCTGACGCTGCTGGCCCTGCCCTTCACGGCGAAGTGGGACGTGCGCGTGCTGGACCTGGGGCTGCTCTATTTCATCGCCGTGTCCGGTCTCACCGTGCTGGGCTACATTTTCGCCGGCTGGGCATCCGATAGCAAATACGGCCTCATCGGCGCTCTGCGAACGGCGGCGCAGCTCATAAGCTACGAGGTGCCGCTGGTCCTCGCCGTGCTGGCGCTGTCGATGCTGGCGGGCTCCCTGAACTTGCTCGACATCGTCGAGAAGCAGGGGCGCGTACCGTTCATCGTCTGGCAGCCGCTGGGGTTCTTCCTCTTCATGGCAGCGGCCGTCTCCGACCTGTCGCGCCGCCCCTTCGACGTTGCGGCCGCGGAGTCGGAGGTCGTCGGCGGGCCCTGGATCGAGTTCAGCGGCATCCGCTGGAGCATCCTTTACGCCCTCACCGAGTACACGAACATGTTCGCGCTCTGCGTGCTGGGGTCGCTCATCTTCCTCGGCGGCTGGGACTGGCCGCTGGGGTTGAAGTGGGGCTGGTGGTGGCAGCTCGCGCTGATCTTCACCAAGACGAGTGTCCTGATCCTGGTAGTGATGTGGGTGAACGCGACGTTCCCGCGCGTCCGCGTCGACCAGCTCATGTCGCTCTGCTGGAAGCTGCTGCTGCCGCTGGCGTTCGTGCAGATCTTCCTGAACGGCCTGATCCTGGTCTACGGCTGGCCGGACTGGACTTTCCTGCTGACCTCGGGATTGGGTCTCGCCGCCGCCGGCTACATCATCTACTCGGTCATTCCGATCGGGGCGCCGTCGCGCATAGTCGTGAGGGGCAACGCCTGATGCTGGGAATGGTCAAAAGCCTGGCCGAGACGCTCCGGACGATGGCCCGCAAGCCGGTGACCATCCAGTATCCGACCGTGCACCGCGAGATACCGGTGCGGGAGCGCGGCTACCCGCTGCTCCTCTGGGACAGCGAGGTCGGCGAGCCGTTCTGCGTCGGCTGCCACGCCTGCGAGCGCGCCTGCCCGACGGAGTGCATCTCCGTCATCATGAAGGACAACCCGCTCGCCGCCGAAGGGAAGAGCAAGCGGCGCAAGATTGTCGATCAGTTCCTGCTCGACTACGGGCGCTGCATACGCTGTCGCATCTGCGTCGAGACGTGCAACTTCAGTGCGATAGCCATGAACAACACCTGGGACGGCCAGGAGATGTCGCGCTACGACCGTGGCGAGTTGGTGATGGACCTGGAGCAGTTGCTGGCCAAGTCGAGGGCGGGCGGGTTCACGCCATGGGTGGCGCCATGACTGTGACCGAGGTCATCTTCTACTTCATCGCTGCCGCGACAGTCCTCGGCGCCTTCGGCGTCGTCGCGACGGGGAGAGTGGCGTATGCCGCCCTATCGCTGGTATTCACGCTGCTGGCGGTCGCGGCGCTGTACATTCTCCTGGCGAGCGAGTTCCTGGCGCTGGTGCAGGTGCTCCTCTATGCCGGCGGCGTGGCCGTGCTGCTGCTGTTCGCCCTCATGCTGACGCGCGCGCGGGAACTGGTGCCGGTACTCGACGGGGCACAGAAGCCGTTCGCCGTCGTCGCGGGGCTCAGCTTGATGGGCGTGCTCATATCGATGGTCTTCCTGACGACGTGGCCGCGCAGGGCCGACGAACCGACTCTGATCAACTTCAACGCCATCGGCGACAGGCTGTTCCGCGACTTCGCGCTGCCCTTCGAGGTCGCTTCGCTGGTGCTGCTTGTCGCCCTCGTCGGCTCGATTGTGCTGGCGCGGATCGAAGAGGAGGAAGAGGAATGATACGGCTGGAGAGCTTCCTCGTCCTCAGCGCCATTCTGTTTTCGCTCGGCGTCTACGGCGTCCTGGCGCGAAGGCATGCGGTGCTCATTCTGATGTCGGTGGAGCTGATGCTGAACGCCGCAAGCATCAACATGGTCGCCTTCGCGGCTTACACGTCGCCGGAGCGATTCACGGGCGTAATCTTCGCTATTTTCATCATCACCGTCGCCGCCGCGGAGGTCGGGCTGGCGCTGGCGATAGTCCTGCGCCTCTTCCGCAACCGCACGACGGCGAACGTCGACGAGGTACATCAGCTCAAGTGGTAACGACGATGCATCTTCAGACGAGGGAGACGGCGGCATAGCGATGGGCATGGAGCAGGCCTGGCTGATTCCCGCCATACCGGCCGCCGCCGCGGGAATCCTCATACTCTTCGGCAAGTACCTGCCGCGCAAGGGCGACTGGCTCTCCGTGCTCGCCATCGGCACTTCGTTCGTTCTGTTCTTCTTCGTACTCCACGACCTGACAGACGCCCTGGCGCGCGGCGGCGAGTTCACGGCGGTGCACTCCGGCCGCGAGTGGGTCAGGATTGGCAGCTTCAACCTGCGCATCGGCTTCCAAGTCGACCAGCTTGCGGCGGTGATGCTCGCGGTTGTCAGCTTCATCAGCCTGATGGTCCAGGTCTACTCGCTGGGCTACATGAAGGGCGACAAGCGCTACGGCTGGTACTTCGCCGTCCAGTCGCTGTTCGCGGCGGCGATGCTGACGCTCGTCCTCGCCGACAACTTCCTGCTGCTGTACTTCGCCTGGGAGGGCGTCGGTCTCTGCTCCTTCCTGCTCATCGGCCACTACCATGAGCGACGCTCCGCGGCGGAGGCGGCGAAGAAGGCGTTCATCACGACGCGCCTCGGCGACGTCGGCCTGCTGATCGGCGCCATCCTGCTCTATCGCTCCGTCGGCACGTTCGACATGTCGACGATCTTCGACGCCGCGCGCTCCGGCCAGATCGACCACGCCTATTTGACGGCTGCGGTGCTCCTCATCCTGCTCGGCGCGATGGGGAAGTCGGCGCAGTTCCCATTCCACGTCTGGCTGCCGGACGCCATGGAAGGCCCGACGCCCGTTAGCGCCCTTATCCACGCCGCGACGATGGTTGTCGCCGGCGTCTACCTGGTAGCGCGAACGATGCCGCTATTCCAGGTGGTCGACGGGACCCTCGTAGCGGTGACGGCGGTTGGCCTGATAACGACCTTCATGTCGGCGACGATGGGCCTGGTGATGACGGACATCAAGCGCGTCGTCGCCTACTCGACGTTGAACAGCCTGGGGCTCATGTTCATCGCCCTCGGCGCGGGCTCCGTTACGGTCGCGCTGCTGTACGTGTTCACGCACGCCTTCTTCAAGGCGCTCCTTTTCCTCGCCTCCGGCTCCGTCTACCACGCGACGGACGAGCTGGAGGTAACGCAGATGGGCGGACTGGCGAAGAAGATGCCCGTCACGGCCGCTGTCTTCACGCTGGGCGCCATGTCGATGGCCGGCCTGGTCCCGCTCGCCGGGTTCTGGAACAAGGACGAGCTTCTGCTCTCGACCTTCGAAAACCACAACATCTTCGTCTACCTGGCCGTGCTGGTCAGCGTGCTGATAACGGCGCTCTACATGACGCGATTGGTGCTGCTGGTCTTCACGGGCAAGCCGCGCAACGAGCACGTCTACGAGCACGCGCGCGAGCCGGGCCCGGCGATGAAGTTGCCGCTGGTGCTGCTGGGCGTGCTGACGGTGTTCGCCGGCTTCGTCGTCTTCGACGGCGTGGGGCACTTGATGGGGTTCCCCGGCGGATTCGGCGAGTTCCTGTTCACACACGAGCCGGAGGCGTTCCGCATCAACGCCGGAGTCACTGCGTCGTCGATCGTGCTCGTGCTCGTCGGGATCGCGGGCGGCTTCTACTTCTGGGGCGGAGCCGCCGAGCGGGCGAAGGCCGTCGGCGAGGCCGTGCCGCAGGTGTACAGCCTGCTCCGCAACAAGTTCTACATGGACGACGCCTACCAGTGGGTCATCGACCGCGTGGTGCTCGTCGTTGCGGGCGTCGTCTACTGGTACGACCGCGTGATCGTCAACGACACCGGCGTGAACGGCACGGCCGACGCGACTCGTTTCGGCGGTTTCCTTCTGAAGTTCCATGAGACGGGACTGATGCCCAACTACGCCCTGCTCATGACGGTCGGTGTTGTCGTGCTAGCCGTAGTCGCGTTCATCGTGGGCACGTAAGGGAGGATAGCAGAGGCTACATGCCGCACAACTACCTGCTCCTGCCGTTGATCGTACTGCCGCTGGCGACGTCGCTGGTGCTGCTGGCCGTGCCCTCGCGTCACGCGAACGTCGTGCGCTACATCGCCGCGGCGTCGGGCCTCGCCCTGCTGGGGCTGACGCTATACGTCTTCTTCGCCTACCAGTTCGGCGACGGCGACAGCGTCATCCAGTTCGAGGGGCGCTGGCCCTGGCTGGAGAACGTCGGCTTCCTGGGCGCGAACGGGATCACGCTGCACCTGGGCGTCGACGGCATCTCGGCGCCGATGGTGCTGCTGAACGGCATCGTCGCCTTCACCGGCGTGCTGATTTCCTGGAAGATCGCCTACCGCATCAAGGACTTCTTCGTCCTCTTCTTCGCGCTAGTGGCGGGCGTCTTCGGCACGTTCATCTCGCTCGACCTGTTCTTCTTCTTCTTCTTCTACGAGCTGGCAGTGCTACCCATGTTCCTGCTCATCGCCGTGTGGGGCGCCAGCAGCCGCTTCCCGACCTTCGTGCGGACGAAGGAGTACGGCGCGATGAAGCTGACGCTTTATCTTGTCGCGGCGAGCGCGCTCATTTTCGTCGGCATCTTCGCCATCTTCGTAAAGGCGGACATCGGCACGTTCGACCTGCCGGCGCTGTACAACGTCCAGTTCTCGGAGGGCTTCCAGAAGGCCGTCTTCCCGGTGTTCGTAATCGGCTGCGGCGTGCTGGCGGGCCTATGGCCGTTCCACACGTGGTCGCCTGATGGCCATGTCGCGGCGCCGACGGCCGTCAGCATGCTCCACGCCGGCGTCCTGATGAAGCTGGGCGCCTTCGGT
>JBGQNJ010000087.1:0-5838 GCA_041501065.1 Dehalococcoidia bacterium | reverse complement strand
TCGACGTCGATGTTCAGGAACTGCGCGTCGACCGCTTCCTTCGTTACGTCGCGGAGCGCCTTCATCTCCGACGCCGCGTCGGCCTGGTACTTCGCGGCGTTGACCTGGAAGTGGTCGCCCTGGATGAATACGGGGCCTTCGTGTCCCTCCTTGATCGCCGCCGCGAGAATGTTCGCCGCGTACTCCGCCGGTCGCATCAGCGTGTAGCCGATCTCGGAGCGGGCGATCTCGAATATCATCGGGCCGACGCCGAGCCGGCGCGCAGCCTGGAAGGCGGCACGGGCGGAGTCGTAGGCGAGGGCGCGGAGGTTCATGGCAGGCACGGTGAAGCCGGAGACCTCGCCACGGCCCATCGCTTCATACAGCGTCTGGATCGAGCAGGGTCGAATGCCCAGATGAAGGGCGCACTCGCGGACGGTGTTTCGAGCCTGGGCGCGCAGCTCGTCGCTGTCGGCGAACACCGCCGTGTAGATCAGGCTGTCGATGCCCTCGGCGCGCAGACGTGATGCGTCGACCACCTTCTGAACGCGGCCGTCAGTCGACTCGATTACGTCCCGGAGGTCATGGTGAAGCTGCTGGACAGACTGGTAGAGCATCTCGATCCCCCCATGAAGAGCGTTTGGCTGGAGCTAGCGTGTGAGACGGCGTGCCAGCTCCAGAAGGGACTGATCGGCCTGTCTGCGCCCGTTGAACGCCTGATCGAGGGGAGTGAGGCATGTCTTGCCATCGAGCTCACCCACCATGAAGCCGCTCTTCCCCTCGGCCAGCGTGTCGACGGCCAGGGCGCCGAACTTGCTGCCCGTGATCCTGTCACGGGCCGAAGGGGCGCCGCCGCGCTGGATATGACCGAGGACGCAGACCCTGTAATCGCGGCGGAGGCGCTGCCAGACCTGGTGAGCGATGGCAAAAGCGCCGCCGCCTTCACCGTTCTCCGCTACGACAATTATGCTGCTCCTGCGGCCGTGATGGAAGCCCTTGTCAAGGTGGTCGCAGAGAAAATCGATGTTGGTGGTGACTTCCGGCACGAGCACGTCGTCGGCCCCGCCCGCTACCCCTACCTCCAGCGCGATCGCGCCGCATACGTTCCCCATGACCTCGACGAAGAAGATCCGCTCGTGCGCCTCCGCCGTGTCGCGGATGCGGTCGATTGCCTCCAGCGCGACGTTGACGGCTGTGTCGAAGCCCAGCGTGTACTCGGTGCCGGGCATGTCGTTGTCGATCGTCGTCGGCACGGCGATGATGCGGATGCCGTGCTCGTGCGAGAGGGCAGCGGCCCCCCTGAAGGAGCCGTCGCCGCCGAGAACGATCAGGCCGTCGACCTTGTTTTGAAGGAGTATCGAAGCTGCCTTCGCCCGGCCCTCCGGTGTCGCAAACTCCTTGGAGCGTGAGGTGCCGAGGATGGTGCCGCCGCGCTGGATGATGTTGCCGACGGCGCGTCGCGTGAGCGGGGCGATCTCACCGTTGAGGAGTCCCGTGTAACCATGGGTGATTCCCAGCACGTGCATGCCGCGCTCGGCCGCCACGCGCACGATGGCGCGAATGCAGGCGTTCGTGCCAGGGGCATCGCCGCCGCTGGAAAGGACCGCTATCTTCTTTACGCCGTTGTGCCCGTTTTGCCGCATCCGGTGGTCTTCGCGTGTATCTGCGGGATGAGTTGAGTCTATCTACGGGGATAGTCGGACGGCTCAGGCTGGAAGGTATAGGGGCATACCCTGAGAAACGGCGATGATTCGCGGGCCGCTCCGATAAAACGTCGCTATGCTATGCTATGCTATGCGCTCGAAGATGCCGGTGATTCCCTGACCGCCGCCGATGCACAGGCTGACGAGGCCGTATCGCCCCTGAATCCGCTCCAGCTCGTACATAAGCTTCACGGCAAGGATCGCGCCCGTCGCGCCCACCGGATGCCCCAGAGCGACAGCGCCGCCGTTCGGGTTCGTCTTCGCGGCGTCCATCCCCAGCTCCTTGATACACGTGCAGGCGACGGCCGCAAACGCCTCGTTGACCTCGTTGACGTCCATCTGGTCGACGGTCAGACCGGCGCGCTCCAGCGCCTTACGGGTCGCTGGGATGGGACCGTAGCCCATCAGCGAAGGCTCGACGCCCGCTTCTGCCCGCGCGACCATCCGCAATCGCGGCCGGATGCCGAGCTGCTCGCCCTTGCGCCGGCTCATCACCACGACCGCCGCCGCGCCGTCGTTGATGCTGCTGGAGTTGCCGGCCGTGACGTTGCCGCCCTCCTTGAAGGCGGCCCGCAGCTTGGCGAGCGCCTCCATGTTCGTGTCCGCGCGTGGGCCCTCGTCAGTGTCGAACGCCTTCGTCTCGCGCCCGGCCTTCACCTCGACGGGGACGATTTGCTCCTTGAAGCGGCCGGTCTCTATCGCCGCGACGGCGTTCTGGTGGCTGCGAAGCGATAGATCGTCCTGGTCCTGGCGCGTGATGCCGTACTTGTCGGCGAGCTTCTCCGCCGTGATGCCCATGTGAGCGCGACTGAACGGGTCGCTGAGAAGCGATAGTATGCCGTCCTCCAGCACGCCGTCGCCGAGGCGATAGCCGTAGCGGCCGCGGCGCACGTAGAACGGCAGCATGGTCATGTTCTCGGTGCCGCCGGCGAGCACGATCTCGGCGTCGCCGCACTCGATCCAGCGGGCGGCCGTATGAATCGCCTCCAGGCCGGTGCCACACAGGCGCGAGACGTTGTAGGCCGGCACTTCAATGGGGACGCCCGCCTTCACCGCCGCGTGTCGCGCGATGTATGCGTCCTCCATCACCTGGCCGGCGCAGCCCAGGATCACCTGGTCGATCTGATCGGGACGGACGCCGGCGCGGTCCATCGCCGCCTTGAAGACGACGGCCGCGAGGTCGGCTGCGGGCGTGTTTTGCAGGGCGCCGCCCATGCGCCCAATGGCCGTGCGCGCGCCGCTGACGAGAACAATCTCCTCCATGGGGCCTTACTCCTCAACTAGCGTCCAAACGTCGTGTGTCTAGAGTCTATCCTAGGCCCTTGTTTGTCAGCAAACGGCGGCGGCGATCGAGATGATTGCGTCCCGCGCCTCCATGGGGCAGAATTAGTGACGGCCCCCTTGACAACCGTCCGCTCCCGATAGACGATGATTGTTACTGGTAGCCCTCACCAGTAAGACAGGGACCATTGAGACTGCTTGACCGCATCGATGACCCCACGGCGCTCGAAGGTCTGACGCCGCCGGAGCTGGAGCAGCTCGCCGCCGAGATACGTCAAGTGCTGGTCGCCACGGTCTCGGAGAACGGCGGCCACCTGGCGTCGAACCTCGGCGTCGTCGAGCTGACGATCGCCCTTCACCGCGTCTTCGATAGCCCAAACGACAAGCTTATCTGGGACGTCAGCCATCAGTCCTATGTCCACAAGCTCCTGACCGGCCGGCGCGACAGCTTCCCGACGCTGCGGCAATATGGCGGCCTCTCCGGCTTCACCTGTCGCAGCGAGAGCCCGCACGACCCCTTCGGCACCGGCCACGCCAGCACGTCGATATCGGCGGCCCTCGGCATAGCGCTTGCCCGAGACCTCGCTGGCGAGCGACACCACGTCGTCGCCATCATCGGCGACGGCGCGCTGACCGGCGGCATGGCGCTGGAGGCGATGAACCACGCCAGCCACCTGAATACGAAGATTATCGTCGTCCTCAACGACAACGGCATGGCCATCTCCCCCAACATCGGCGCTGTCGCGAAGATGCTGAACCTGTTCACCCGCTCGCCCCGCTATGAGCACGTCAAGGCCGACACCAAGCGGACTCTGGCTCGCCTGCCGTTGGGAGGACGCATCCTCCGTCTGATCACCTGGCTAAAGGCGCGGATCAAGGGCGCCCTCATCCCGAGCGCCTTCTGGGAGAAGCTGGGCTTCAGCTACGTTGGGCCGATCAACGGCCACAGCGTGCGCGACGTGGAGTCCGCCCTGCGACGGGCCCGCGACGCCAAGGAACGGACGACCATCGTCCACGTCCTCACGGAGAAGGGCAAGGGCTACCCGCCCGCCGAGAAGGACTCGGCGCGATTCCACGGCCTGGCGCCGAACGGGCATTCGTCGAACGGCGCTCCCCCGTCTTATAGCGAGGTCTTCGGACAGACCGTGTTGCGCCTCATGAAGCAGGACCAGCGCGTCGTCGCCATCACCGCCGCCATGTGCGAGGCGACGGGCCTCGACCCCGCAGCGCAGACCTTCCCGGACCGCGTCTTCGACGTCGGCATCTGCGAGGAGCACGGAGTAACGCTGGCCGCGGGCATGGCGTCGCGCGGCTTCGTGCCTATCGTCGCCATCTACTCGACGTTCCTCCAGCGGGCGTTCGACCAGATCATCCACGACGTCTGTGTGCAGAACCTGCCCGTCGTCTTCGCTATCGACCGCGCCGGGATCGTCGGCGAGGACGGGCGCACGCACCAGGGCGCCTTCGACCTGTCCTACCTGCGCTGTCTCCCCAACATGACCGTCGCCGCGCCGAAGGACGAAGACGAGCTACGCCACCTGCTGTTCACGGCAACCAAACTCGGCGGGCCGGTTGCCATCCGCTATCCGCGTGGCAGGGGGATCGGCGTACCGCTCACAGGCGAGCCGCATTCGCTGCCCGTCGGCACCTGCGAGATCCTGCGCAGCGGCGACGACGTAACGATAGCCGCTGTCGGGCCGGCCGTCTGGGCCGCGCTGGCGGCGGCCGAGGAGCTGGCCGCATCGGGCATCGAGTGCGCCGTCATTAACGCGCGGTTCGTGAAGCCGCTGGACAGCGAAGTGCTGCTGGGACTGGCGTCGAAGAGCGGACGGCTCGTCACGGTCGAGGAGAACGTTCTGGCCGGCGGCTTCGGCAGCGCCGTGCTGGAGGCGATGGAATCGGCAGGGCTGGCAGGCGTCCGTGTGGAGCGCATCGGCCTGCCGGACCTCTTCATCGAGCACGGGCCGCAGGAGCTTTTCCGCTCGATGTTCGACCTCGATCGCGATGGCATCGTGCGGCGCGTGCGTGCCGCCTTCCCGGAGTTCCCCTCGGAGATACCGGCTTCGCTGCTGGAAGCCCCCGGCGGCTCGTCCTAGCGCTAGCCGCTGATCGAAGCTACGGCGTTCCCGACAATACCCATTCGCCTGTCAACTCATCGAGCATTGCCGAGGCTGCGACGCCGCCCGTCGGCAGCAGTCCGGCCCATGCCTCGCCCGGGGAGATTTCACGGCGAGTCAGTCGCCTCGGCGGTCGCGCCGGCATCAGGCGGGGCTTGGGCTTCGCGGCGCCCGAGCCTCACGACGAGATAGGCGTATGCGGCCACGCCGAGCAGTCCAGCCGGCAGCGAGTTGGTGGCCCGGTAGAGGATCGCCACCGCCGTCGCGGAACCGACCGTAGCGCCAGCGCTCTCCAGCAGCGCCGCCATCGTCCAGTCGAGCACGCCCAACCCAAGCGGCAGGAACGATGCAATGCCGGCCGCCACCGAACTGCCTAGCGCAAGCGATGCTTCGCCAGCGGACAGGTGGATCGAAAGGGAGTCGGCTATCAGCCAGAGCTGGCAGACCATCGTGGCAAAGATCAGGATGGTCAGTCCGGCGAAAAGGACGGACAGGCGCAGGTCCTTCATCAGCTTCGCCAGCGACTGCACCCATCGTCCTTCAGCGACGTTCAGGGCCCGCACCAGCGGTCGCAGCACCCAGAAGCCGCCCGGACGCGTCCTGCCGGCCCACGTACTCAGCGACAGCAGCGGTATCGCGGCCAGCGGCGGCAACGCCAGGACGGCCAGCCCGATCACGGGGATCACGGCCCTCAAGGCGTTGGGCGCGACGCTCCAGGCAGCGACCAGTCCCGTGGACAGGCAGAGAATGCAGAAGGA
>JBGQNJ010000086.1:0-5887 GCA_041501065.1 Dehalococcoidia bacterium | reverse complement strand
GGCGGCCCGCGCGGTCTTGGCGACGAGCGCTTCCACTACCGCCTCCTGAAACGCCGCCGCTATCTCCGCCCGCGGCAGGTCGTCGCCGTATTCGCGCGCCAGCCGGAGCACGGCCGTCTTCAAGCCACTGAAGCTGAAATCGTAGCTGCCGCGAAGCACGGCACGAGGCAAACGCTGCGACAGCCCTCTGTCGACAGACACTCCCGTCGACGCTTGCTCGATCGCCGGGCCGCCGGGAAACCCCAGGCCGAGGAGCCGCGCCACCTTGTCGAACGCCTCGCCGGCAGCGTCGTCGCGGGTGCGACCGAGCAGGCGATAGCGGCCGTGGTCCTCCATCACCAGCAGGTCGCTGTGGCCGCCGGAGACGATGAGGGCGAGCAGGGGGAAACGGGGCAGAGGGGCGCCGGAGCCTTCGACGTCCAGCCAGTTGGCGTAGATGTGCGCCTCCAGGTGGCTGACGGCGACCAGCGGCAGGTCGCGGGCGAAGCTGATAGCCTTCGCCGTATTCAGCCCCACCAGCAGCGAGCCCGACAGCCCGGGCCCGACGGTGACGGCGATCGCGGCGAGGTCGTTCCAGCCGCAGCCGGCCTCCGCCATGGCCTCTTCGATTACCGGCAGCAGGCTCTCCAGGTGCCGCCGCGAGGCGACCTCCGGCACGACGCCGCCGTAGCGCGCGTGCAGACTCACCTGGGAAGCGATGACGTTGGACAGGATGCGGCGCCCGTCCTCGACGACGGCGGCGGCGGACTCGTCGCAGGAGGTCTCGACGCCCAGTATCTTCATGGGGCGGCGTCTGGAGTCGCGCTTTCGCCGGCCGGGGGATTCGCCGTCGACGCCGGCAGGTCCGCGACGAAGAGGGAGTCGCCGTTGAGGACGTAGAGTCGCGCCGCCACCTCGTCGACGGCCACCGCCTGCGGGTCCATCAACTGGTTGCTGACATACTGCCGCTGGAAGCGACCGTCGGGCGTGAAAAGGACGATCCGCTTGTTGCCGCGGTCGACGACGAGCAGGCCGCCGTCGGCCAGGGGCAGGAGCGAAGCGGGCGACGTCAGCGGCCGGTCGATGCCCTCCATCTCGAACGGCATCTCCTGCCCGGCCGAGAAGCGGCGGATGCGGCCGTCTTCGCTAAGGAGGTAGATGTCGCCGTTGACGGCAAGCGAGGTCGCTCCCGAGAGGTTCACGCCCTCCAGGACGGGCTCCCGTCCCGCCGCGAAGCCGTCCTCGATTGACGGATAGAGCCATAGCTGGCTGTTCTTTCCGTCGAGGGCGTAGAGGCCGTCGGCGCCGGCAAAAACGGCGTCCAGCGATCCCCAGCCGTCGCTCCCTTCGAGGGCCAGCGGCACGGGATCAGCGCCGGGGCGCAGCGAAAAGAGGTGCCGCTCGCTGTCGATGACGAGCAGACTGCCGCCGTTGGCGTCCGGCAGCCAGGCGATCTGGCTCGGGCGCGCCGCCTTCGCCATGCCGGCGAGGTCGCCCTCGCGGAGGACCTCCTCCGCCTGGCCCGCCGGTCCGCTGAGCGACACGGACACGACGCGGCTTTCCTTGCCATCGAGCAGGTAAGCGTGGCCGCCACCGACGACGAGGCGTTGCAGGGAGAGGTCTCCGGTGAGCTGCGTCGTCAGGTCGGCGACGAGTTGAAGGCCGGTCAGTTCCTCCACACCGTCCATCTCCGCCAGGACGGCGGCGACATCGCCTTGGAGAGCGGTCAGCTCGCTGTCGTCGGGGCGTATGTCCGCGGCTTCCGCGAGCTGGCTGCTCGCCTCACCCAGGAGACGCCGCTTCTCCGACAGGTCGGGGAGCGTGAGCGCAGCGCTGTAGTCGTCTCTTGCGCCGGCGAGCAGGGAGTCGAACTTCGCGGCGCGGTTCCCTTCCATGGAGCCCGGCACGACCCACCAGGCCAGTAGCGCTACCAGTCCCAGGAAGAGAACGACGGGCAGGACCCAGGCGGGGACGCGCCGGCCTGCCTTCGCCAGCGGGTTCGGCCGCTGACGGCGCACGCCCGGCTGAGCGCCGCGCAGGCGCACCGTCTGGCGGCCCGTCTCCGGCACCGCGACCGCGACGGGCGCCAGCTCCAGCGGGCCGAGGAGGTCGAACGTCGACTCAGCCTCTTCTTCGTGCGTGTCCGGCGGCGGCCGTCGCAGCGAGCTTGCTTCGCCGCTCGGAGCGGGAGGAGGCGCAATCGCTTCCTCCGGCGATGGTTCCACCCGCAGCTCAGGCGGCACAATAGTCTCGCTGAGGTCTGCCTCCTCGAAGCAGCTAAGCAGGAACACGGAGAAGTCGGGCTGGTCGCGGGCGATGAGATAGAGCTCGGAGAGGACCTCTTCGGCATCTCGCGATAGCAGCTCCGCCAGCCGCGCCTCGTCGACGATTTCGTCCAGCGACGGCGAGGCGACGAGCAGGAGATCGCCCGGCGCGAGCTCGTAGCGCCGCAGTTGCGGCCGCAGCTCGTCGGCGAGGCCGAGCACGGCGCCGGCGCGCGGGTCCTCAGGCGTCAGGCGCGTCAGGGCGGTATCGCGGCGGAAGTAGGCAAGGCTGGGGCCGGCCTGCGCCAGGTACGCGACCGTCCCCCGAACGACGAGGCAGCTCAGGCCCGCGCCGACCTGGTGCTCGCGCAGGCTGCGCCGGTTCCATTCGCGCAGGTTCTCGTGAGCGGCGGTTATCGCCTTTGTCAGGGCGCCGGTAAGGGAGAGGTCCTGGCGTTCGAAGAGGTGGCCGACGACGGCGACGAGCTGGCCGCAGAACTCCTCACTGCCGGGCAGGGCGGGCTGGACGAGGACGTAGAGGTCGACCTGCTCTTCACCGGAGGGATGGAGGTCAAACTTCCCTTGCCAGGGTCCGGCTTCCAGCGCCTGCCCCTGTACAATGCCAAATTGCCCGACCCAGGTGCGGACCGCCATCGGTAGGACATTATACCACCCGCTCCCGGTCGAACAAGGTGAGCGGCCTCTCGCTCCTGTTCGATCGTAGCCACCGGATGCTATAATTTGACTCCGACTGGAATCAAAGATACGAGAGGTGACAGCATCGACGAGCAAACGCTTCGCGCCCTGCTTGAATCGGTGGCGACCGGCCAGACCGGCGTCGACGGCGCCCTCGATAAGCTGCGCCACCTCCCCTACGAGGACCTGGGATTCGCCAAGCTCGACCACCACCGGGCGCTGCGCGACAGCCTGCCGGAGGTCGTGCTGGGCCAGGGGAAGACCGCGGAGCAAATCGTCGCCATCGCCGAGCGGCTGGCCGAGCGCTCCGGGCGGCTGCTGGTCACGCGCATCGACGGCGACATCTTCGAGCAACTTCGACAGCGCGTCCCCGACGCGACGTACCACGAAGTCGCGCGGGCGGCGACGGTGGACCGCCATCCGGGCGAGGCCTTGGCGGGCATCTGCCTCATCTGCGCCGGCACGGCCGACCTGCCGGTGGCGGAGGAGGCCGCCGTCACCGCCGAGTTGATGGGCAACCGCGTCGACAGGGTCTACGACGTGGGCGTGGCCGGGCTGCACCGCCTGCTCGACCACCTGCCGCAACTCGGCGAGGCGCGGGTACTGGTCGTCGTCGCCGGCATGGAGGGAGCGCTGCCGAGCGTCGTCTCGGGGCTCGTGGCCACGCCGGTGATCGCCGTGCCGACATCCATCGGATACGGCGCCAGCTTCCAGGGGATCGCGCCGCTGCTGACGATGCTGAATAGCTGCGCCCCCGGCGTCGCGGTCGTCAACATCGACAACGGCTTCGGCGCCGGCTACCTGGCGGCGGTCATCAACCGCCTCGCCCACGGGAAACCCGAAACGCCTCACAGGAGCGTAGAATGTCGCGCGTAGCCTACCTCGTCTGCTTCTCCGGCATCGGCGGCGACATGCTCGTCGGCGCCATCGTCGACGCCGGGCTACCGCTCGATGCGCTGACGGGAGAGCTGGCGAAGCTCAGGGTCGAGGGGTACAGCCTGCGCGCCGAAAAGACGCAGCGCGCCGACCTCGCGGCGACGAAGCTGACGGTCGACCTGGAGCCCTCCGCGCCATCCTTTCCTCAATTGAGCGACCTCCTGAGAGCCGTCGACGCCAGCGACCTGCCGCCTAGCGACAAGGAGAAGGCATCCGCAGTCTTCCAGCGACTCGCGGGGGCGGAGGCGCAGGTCCACGGTGTCGACGTCGCGTCCGTCGTCCTGCACGAGCTGGGATCCCTGGACACGCTGATCGACGTGGTCGGGGCCGTGGCCGGGCTGCGCCTGCTCGGTGTCGAGCAGCTGTTCGCCTCGCCGTTGCCCCTGGGCCGCGGCGAAGTGGAAGGGGCGCACGGCGTCCTGCCGCTGCCGGCTCCGGCGACGCTGGCGTTGCTCGCCGCCGTGAATGCGCCCGTCTCCGAGATGGACCTGTCGGGCGAGATGGTGACGCCGACGGGCGCCGCCCTCGTCGCGACGCTGGCGCGCTTCGAGCGCCCGGCGATGACGCTGGACAAAGTGGGCTGCGGCGCGGGCAGTCGCAACCCGCCGGGCCGTCCCAACGTCCTGCGTCTATGGCTCGGCGAGGAGCTGACCGCGTCGCGGAACGCCGTCCTGCTCGTCGACACGAATATCGACGACATGAGCGCGGAGCTGCTCGGCTATGTGCAGGAGCGCCTGTTCGCGGCCGGCGCCGCCGACGTCTGGTTCACGCCCATCTTCATGAAGAAGAACCGTCCGGCGACGATGCTGTCGCTGCTCTGCGCCGTCGAGCGGGAGGAGGCCGTCGTTCGCGTTCTGCTGGAGGAGACGTCGACGCTGGGCGTGCGCGTGCGAGAGGTGCGCCGCCACGAGGCGCAACGCGAGACCTTCGAGTTCGAATCGAGCCTGGGGCCGGCGTGCGTGAAGGTGAAGCGGCTACCGGGCAAGAAAGCGCAGGTCTCTCCCGAGTATGAAGCCTGCCGGCGGCTGGCGTTGGAGCGCAATCTCCCTCTCGCCGAGGTCTACCGGACCGTCGAGGCGGAGGCGCGTAGCAAGATCGACGAAAGGCTGTAGCCCTTCATCGAGAAGATCAGGGGACACGCTTTCGGGTGTCCCCTCTTGTTTGCCAGAGTTGGTGGTCCGGGCGCTAACCTTGCGCCCTACTGAGACCCGTAGAATATGCCGAGTGTGGTCGTTCCGCTGTCTTCGCCGATGCTAACCCAGGCGGCTTTCTTCCCTCCATCCTTCGTCCACACGCCGAAAGCGCCGACGCTGCCTTCGGAACCGCCGCTAAACGAACCCTCGTCGTTCCAATCGCTCATCTTGTCTTTGTACCAGTTGAAGACCTTGTCCGCGCCGTCGCTCGTCTCGTACATGGCGTACTGGACAGTGGAGTAGCTCCCTGCGTCCACGTTTGAGCCGATGGCCGGGATCATGGCATCGGCGCCGGACCATTCGCCGCTGGTGGTCTCCTTGGCCCCCGGGTATATGGGGACGTCGCCGATGGACCCGCTGGAGTCGCCACCACTGGACTTCGGTGTTGCCTTCTTCTCCGGCGTGTCCTCGGCAGCGGGCGTGTCTTCCTGCTGGCCTTGCCCGTCCTGCTGCTGCTCGACTGTAGGCTGCGCCTGCTCTTTATCTGCCTTGTCGCCGCCGCCGCAGGCGACAAAGGCGGCGCCGAACGCCAGCATCATCGCCATGAGAACGTATAGTATCGACCTCTTCAAGAGTCACCTCCTTGCGTTGGTTGCTGTCCCCACCTTGTACTGAATTATGCGGGTGAAGCAGAAAGGTGTCAATCGGCATTGCGCCCGACTAATAGGAGTCGGCGCCGCGGTCGTTAGCTATGCTGGTCGAAGCCGAGACCTTGCTCCTTCAGGCTCAAATAGCGGCCCTGTCCGATGATGACATGGTCGAGCACCTCGATGTCGAGCAGCTTGCCCGCTTCCACCGCTTGCTTCGTCATCGCGACGT
>JBGQNJ010000085.1:0-5899 GCA_041501065.1 Dehalococcoidia bacterium | reverse complement strand
CCAGGCGCGCTTGATGTTGTTCTTCATCTCCACGCCGAGCGGCCCGTAGTCCCACGCTCCGGCGAGACCGCCGTAGATCTCGCTGCTCTGGAATATGAAGCCTCGCCGCTTGCATAGCGACACGATCTCGTCCATGTCGACGCGATTCTCAGTTTCCGTCACCTTGCGACCTCACTCCTGGGGATGTCTGAAAGTTAGCAGTTTCCGTGGGGACAGTCAAAGACGCGCGAAATCTCCTTGACAGCCTTCTTCCGCGGTTGCTACCATCGACTTAAGAGGATCCAGACATACCTCCGGTCAATTGGAGATAGCGCGGGTTGCGACAGTGCAAGGAAGTCTGTCCCCGCGTTTCTGTTCTCGCTCGGCAGATTGGCCACTAAGCTAAGGGGGTGATAGCCGTGAAGTTCTTCATCGGTTTCCTGCTCGGTATGGTGGTGGGCGCCTCGATCGGCCTCGCTCTCGCGCCCGAGCCCGGCGCAAGGACGCGTGCGAAGGTGATGGAGCACATGAAGGAGCGGACCCAGGGCGGCTCTGTGGAGCAGGCCCTGGAGGAGATGAAAGAGCAGTACGAGTAGCTGCTCCTCCGTTCCGCTAGGAAGGCGGCCCTTTGGGTGAAGACCAGCTCAAGCTGGTAGTCATCATTGCCTCTGACGTCGACGCGGACCTGCTGATCAAACGGCTGGTCCAGCGGGGCTATCCCGCGACGAAGCTCGGCGGCGTCGGCGGCTTCCTTCGTCGTGGCAACGCGACGGTTCTATCCGGCGTGCCCGCGGCGGACGTCGAGTCCGTCGTCGAGATCGTCCGCGTGGAGTGCCACGCCCGCAGCGAGTTCGTCCCCGTGCAGACGCTGCCCTTCCTGGGCGAAGGCGCCGTATTCGCCGACCCGCTGGAGGTGCGTGTGGGCGGCGCCATCCTCTTCGTGCTCGGCGTGGAGCGTTTCGAGAAGACGTAGCGGTTCAGTGCAGCGAGCGGAACACGTGCACCAGGTGCGCGTCGAGTTGCGTGCCCGCCGCGCCTGTCAGCACCTTGAAAGCGTCCTTCTCGCTCAGCGCCCGCCGGTACGGCCTGTCCGACGTCAGCGCCACGTACACGTTCGCGACCGCGATGATGCGCGACTCCAGAGGAATGAGGTCCGTGGCGAGCATCTCGGGGTAGCCCTTACCGTCGGGCCGCTCGTGATGCGCTCCCACCCATAGCGCCGCCTCTTCCAGGCCGGGCAGCGCTTCCAGGATGAGACGCGAGTAGCCCGGGTGTCGCTGCATGAGTTGCATCTCGGTCAGCGACAGGATGTCGGGCTTGCCCATGATTCGCGCCGGAACCGAGAGTTGGCCGATGTCATGCAACAGGGCCGCCAGGTGGATCAGCTGTACGTGGTCGGCCGGGAGTCCGACAGCCTCCGCCAGTTGCGCGGCGATCTCCGCCACCCGCGCCGACTTCCCCAGCGTGAACGGGCTCTTCGAATCGATGACCTCCGCAAATCCTCGCGCCAGGCTCACGACCGCCTTCCAGCTTGACTTGCCGTTCTCATGTGGCTTCGCCACGAGCAGCGAGCGCCTGAGGTCCTTGGCGAACAGCCCCAGCCAGAAGTCGTCGCTGCGTGAGATCGACTTCACTTCCTCCACCAGCCGCGGATCAAGGACGATCTCCGAGACGTCCTCCAGCTCCGCAACCAGGTTCCGCCGAGCGATCAGCGAGTTCTGCTCCTCGGCAATGACCGACTCCGCCCAGTCGGCGACGGCAAGCACCCTCGACAACTGCGGTATGTCGTTTGCCGCGAGGCCCTCGGGGTAGCCGCTGCCGTCCCAGTTCTCGTGGCTGGAGACGATTGTCTCGCCTACCTCCGTCGGCAGTCCCAGGGCTATCGCCTTGGCGCCGCCGAGCGACGCGTGCCGGTGGAAAGCACCGATTATCGTCTCTGGGACGGGGGCGCGGCAGTCCGCGACGAGCTCCTCCGGCGCCTTCCGCGGCGATGCGGCGAAGAGCGCGTTCTCGTTGACGCCGATAAGCTCGGTTAGCTCAGACGAAACTAGGGGCACGCCCAGGTCGTGGAGCAGGCTGGCGTGATAAAGGACTGTCAGTTGTGAATCAGGCAGACCCAGCGACCGCGAAAGGCTCATCGCGATGTAGCACACACGCATGGCGTGGCCCATGGCGCGGCCTTCCGCCAGGTCCAGACCTTCGCTGAATCCTGATACTAGCTCTGCCCTGCTCAGCAGTGGCAGGCGTTTTGGTTCGAGCGCTCCTTCTTGTACTTCCGGTATTCCGTAGAGTTCTGCAGGAGAGAGTCCTTCCTCACCCGCTATGGGTGATCTGTTTCGCGTCAAATGCTGACCTCGAAGGCGAATGAAAGAGGGAAACCGCGGCCTCCCCCGAGTTGTAAAGGTCCCGATCTGAATATCGGCAGACGGCGCGAACTACACAGACCGGACGGTCGGTCAGCGAACGGCCCCCAGGCAAACTTGCGTCGATTTCCGCGGACGTGGACAATGGCCGGCGAGGGAGGTCGCATGATCCTCGAAGGTCTGGTCGTCGGGATGTTCCAGAGCAACTGCTACGTCGTCGGCAGCGAGGCGACGCGTGAGGCGCTTGTCGTCGACCCCGGCGACGAAGCGGACCGCATCCTCGCCACCTTGGAGCGCCACAACCTGGAGGCGAAGCTGATCGTCGTTACCCATACCCACGTCGATCACGTTGCCGCGCTGCAGGCGGTGCGAGACGCCACCGGCGCTTCCGTCGCTATGCACCGCGACGCCTACGAGTCGTCGAAAGGTGACTCGGGGCTCCTGCGCATGCTGCTGGGCGCGAGCGCGCCGCCGGTCGGAGAGCCGGACCTGCCGGTGGAAGACGGCGACAAGCTAAAGGTGGGCGACCTGGAGTTCGAGGTGCTGTTCTGCCCGGGGCACGCCTACGGCCACATCTGTCTTGTCGGCCAGGGCGCAGTGTTCACCGGCGACGCCCTTTTCGCCGGCGGCATCGGCCGCTTCGACCTGCCGGGCGGCGATGGCAAGCTGCTGCTCAAAAGCATTCGCGAGAAGCTGCTCACGCTTCCGGATGAGACCGTCGTGCTTGCCGGTCACGGCCCGTCGAGCACGATAGGCGAGGAGAAGAGCAGCAACCCGTTCCTGCTCTATCCGCGAATGTACATGGGCATCGACCCCGACTGAGCACTAAGGGACTCTGGAATAGCAGGAAGGCCGGGGTTTCCCGGCCTTCCTCGGTTTTGCGTGTGTTAGGTCTTACGAGATGAACAGCGGCGCCAGCACCAGCGTTATCGTGCTGAGCAGCTTGACGAGCACGTGCAGCGACGGGCCCGCCGTGTCCTTGAACGGGTCACCAACCGTGTCGCCGACGACTGCTGCCTTGTGAGCATCGCTTCCCTTTCCCAGCGTTACCCAGCCGGCGGAGTCGCCCGCAGATACGCCGGGGTCACCCACTGTGACGCCCGCTTCGGCCGCCGGGACCTGGAGGAGGCCGGCCTCGATGTACTTCTTGGCGTTATCCCAGGCGCCGCCCACGTTGTTGAAGAAGGTCGCCAAGATGACACCGCCGATAGTTCCGACCATCAGCAGCGCCGCCACCGACTCCGGCCCGCCTGAGCCTACCGACTGCGTCTGCGGCAGCGCCTTGAGGATCTCTGCCTTGTAGATTAGCCGGAATGCCACTCCGATAACGATGGGCGCTCCCACCACGAGCAGGCCCGGAGCCATCATTCCCCG
Source organism: Dehalococcoidia bacterium (assembly GCA_041501065.1). Lineage (GTDB taxonomy): Bacteria > Chloroflexota > Dehalococcoidia > DSTF01 > JALHUB01 > JALHUB01. Next base: position 2,183 of record JBGQNJ010000085.1, on the reverse strand, counting down.
CAGCGCTGCCTTGGCGGTAATGTCGACGGCCCGGCCGTAGTCGGGACGGGATGTCCCGGCCATGATGCCCGGGTCCTCCCGGAACTGCCGCCGCACTTCCTCGATGATCTTCGATGCCGCCTGCCCCACAGCACGAATTGCCAGCGAGGCGAACAGGAAGACAATCATCACGCCCAGCAGCGCCGAGACAAAGGATGCGACGTTGGAGATGTCGACGGGGAAGGGGATGGTCGTCAGGTCTTTCCCGAAGTAGATAGAGTTGGGGTCCTTCGCGAAGTGCTCCTTGACCTTGTCCAGGTAGGCGCTGAACAGCAGGAACGCCGCCAGGCCGGCCGAGGCCATCGCATAGCCCTTCGTGAGCGCCTTCGTCGTGTTACCCACGGCGTCCAGCGCGTCGGTGATGTCGCGCGCCTCCGCGGGTGCGCCGGACATCTCGATGATGCCGTTCGCGTTGTCCGTGATCGGGCCGAAGGTGTCCATCGAGAGGATGTAGGCGGCGGACATGAGCATGCCCATCGTCGCCACCGCCGTCCCGAACACGCCGCCGTTTGGCAGGTTGGAGTGCTCGCCGAGCACGAAGGACACGACCAGCGCGGTGCCGATGGCGAGGGCCGTGACAAGCGTCGTCTCGAATCCGACGGCCGTGCCGATGATAATGTTCGTCGCCGGGCCCGTGCGTGATGCCTGCACGATCTCCTTCACCGGCCGCCAGCGTCCCGCCGTGTAGTACTGCGTAATGTAGACAAAGAGCACGCTGGTCGCGATACCTGTCAGGCCGCAGAAGAAGAACCAGTGCCAGTGGTCGCCCATCATGATCTTCGTGACCAGCGCCATGAAGCAGATGGATATAGCGGTGATGACGTAATAGCCGTAGTTGAGAGGCGTCATCGGGTCCTGATTCTCCTTCGTGAAGAAGGGGACCGAGAGGATGCCGATTCCGGTCGCGATGATACCGAAGGCACGGATGACCAGCGGGAAGAGGATCCACTCCGGCTTGCCGGTGAGCTGGAAGATCACCACACCCAGGATCATCGCGCCGATGTTCTCCGCGGCTGTCGACTCGAAGAGGTCGGCGCCACGGCCGGCGCAATCGCCCACGTTGTCACCCACGAGGTCGGCGATCACAGCCGCGTTGCGCGGGTCGTCTTCAGGGATGCCCGCCTCAACCTTGCCTACCAGATCGGCGCCCACGTCGGCGGCCTTCGTGTAGATTCCACCACCGAGCTGCGCAAACAACGCGACGAAGCTGGCCCCGAATCCGAAGCCGACGATTAGGAACGGCGTGTCAGCCATGTCGTTGCCCAGTATTCGGCTGTAGAAACCGAACAACGAGGCAACGCCGATCAGGCTCAGACCGACGACGAGGAAGCCGGAGACGGCGCCGCCGCGCAACGATACCGCCACCGCTTCGCGGAGACTGCGCGTCGCCGCCGAAGCACATCGCCCGTTCGAGCGCACCGCCACGTACATGCCGATGAAGCCGGCAACGCCCGAGCAGATAGCGCCGATCATGAACGCTACGCCGGTGAGAACGCCATGGTTCACGCTCTCATCGAAGTAGCCGACGATCACGCCTATGGCGACTGCCACGAACACGGAGAGTATGGCGATCGTTCGGTACTGCCGGCGGAGGAAGGCCATTGCTCCCTCGAATATCATCCCCGCGATCTCTTGCATCGCGGGCGGGCCGGCGTCGCGTTTCAGCACGTCCCATGCCAAGAACGCAGCGAATACTACGGTGGCCAAGCCCACAATCGGGATCATCCAAGCCATAGCCATGACAGTATGCTCCTTCGCTCTGGATTTGTCGCACCGGCGGAAGGCCTCCAAGACACCGGATTGAAGGCTTCTTGGCCGACCGTTTCGGAGTGTAGCAAAGGCCTCGATCAATGAGCAAGCAAAGTGAGCCGGTTCTTGCAACAGATTTCACAAGGGCGTAAGCTCTGGCCCAAAAGCTGCTAGACGGGCGGGAAACCGGCAGGGAGGCCGGCGTGGCAAACGTACTGGTCGTCAGCGGAGAGGCCGCGACGCAGGAGACGCTGCGGAGCTGCCTCGTCGACGCCGGACACCTGGCCGCGGTCTGCAGCGATCTCTCCGCCGCGCCGCGACTGTTCGCGGCGCTGGAGTTCGATCTCATTTGCCTGGATGTCCGGGGCGACGACCCCGCGACCGCCGACTTCTGG
>JBGQNJ010000084.1:0-5905 GCA_041501065.1 Dehalococcoidia bacterium | reverse complement strand
GCTTCGGCTGCGGCGCCTGTGTCGTCGGCTGCCCGTACGGCTCGCTGAAGATGCGCTGCGTGCGGTCGCCGGAGCACATACCGGGCGCTGTCACCTGAGACCTGCCCCCACCGCGTCGAAGAGACACCCTACCTCGTAAGGAGGACAACATGGCCCGCGTGAGCTATGCTACAACGTCGCAGGCGACCGGAGACGCCCACGAGGTGCTCGCGCAGATGCACCAGCGCGGCCGGGAGACCCTGAACCTGCATCGCGCCGTCGCGCGCAGCCCCAACTCACTGCGCAACTTCCTCCGCCTCGGCAACTCCCTCCTCATGTACGGCCAGTTGGCGCCCAACCTGCGTGAGCTCTCCATCCTCCGCATAGCGCAGTTGACCGGCGCCGACTACGAATGGGCGCATCACGTCCCCATTGCCAAGCAGGCAGGCGTCAGCGAGGCCCAGATGCAGGCTCTCGCCGACTGGCGCGGCGCCACCGAGTTCAACGCCACGGAGCGCGCCGTGCTCGACTACGTCGAAGCGGCGACGAACTGCGGCGTAACAGACCCCATTTTCGAAGCCGTGCGCAGCCATCTCAGCGAGGAGGAAGTCACGGAGCTGACCCTCGTTTGCGGCTACTGGGATATGGTCGCCTGCATTCTCCTGGCCCTCAAAATCGACGTAGAGCCCTCCTCGCAGAAATACCTGCCGAGCTGATCGCTGCCGAATCTCACTCATCTGGCCGTATTCGCCTGATTCCGCGTCGCCCCCGCAGAACCTTCATCATTCCTTCACGCGCGGGCCGAAGCCGATCACACCTTGCGCACGGCGTTTCGGTATAAAAGACAAGACGCCCCGTAGACATTAGTGTTTTCGCCGGAGCGCGGGTGGTGCGGCGGATCGTGTTCGTTCGGCCGAATTGGCATAGAGAAGGAGAGAAAGCATGTCAGAACACCCCCGGCGCAAGAGCTATCTTCTTTTCAGTCTCGTGGGAGCGATCAGCCTACTGCTGCTCGGCTTGATGGCGGCAGCCTGCTCCTCCGGCTCGACGAACGCGCAGTCAACAGGCGCGCCGACTACGGCTGCGACGACCGATGCGACGGCCTCAGGCTCAGCCACGAGTACCGAGGGCTCGACCCCCGACGTGTATGACAAAGTCAGCCCGGCCGTGGTGCAGATAACCGGTCTCACGACCGTCCAGGGGCAGCAGGCGGAGGTGCTCGGCTCCGGCATCGTGATCGACTCCAGCGGCGACATCTTGACGAACTTCCACGTCATATCCGGCGCCAGCCAGCTCACCGTCACGCTCTCCGATGAGGCTGCCGTCAACGCGCAGGTCGTCGGGACGGACCCCGCCGATGACATGGCCGTCATAAAAGGGGATTTCTCCGGCATCAACGTGACGGTGGCTACGCTGGGTGACTCGAGCAAGGTCCGCATCGGCGAGTCCGTCATTGCCATCGGCAACCCCTTCGGCCTGCAAGGAACCGTCACAGAAGGGGTCCTGAGCGGAGACAACAGGACACTCCCATCGCAGCAGAGTAAGCCGCTGGTCGATCTGTTTCAGACCGACGCCGCCATAAACCCGGGCAACTCGGGCGGTCCACTTGTGAACCTCGAAGGCGAGGTGATCGGCATCAACACGGCTCTCGAGAACCCGAGCGGGCAGGACGTCAACATCGGTGTGGGCTACGTAATCCCCATCAACAACGCGAAAGACCACCTGCCCGACATGCTCGCCGGTAAGACCATCGTTCACGCCTGCCTCGGCGCGGCGACGATAACGGTGACGCCGAACGTCGCGAAGACGCTGGGGCTTTCCGTTGACAAGGGGGCGTACGTAGTCGCCGTCGATTCCGGCGGACCGGCCGACCAGGCGGGCCTCCAGGCGGCAGGGTCCTCCGGCCCAAACCCGCTGCTGACGCCGAAAGGCGGCGACGTGATCACGGGCGCCGACAGCGCGACCATCAACACTTCGGACGACCTGATCAACTACATCGACCACAACAAGGCTCCGGGGGACAAGGTCACGCTGCACGTGGTGCGCGGGAGCAGCAAAGTCGACGTTACGGTGACGCTTGCCGCGTGGCCGAACCCGTCTTAGGTCGTTGTCGCCGCTCCGGGGACCGGAGCATAGCGTAAGGAGGAAACAATGAAGCGGAACCCGCGACAGATTTACGGACAGCTCGCGACAATCGCCATCGTGGCGCTCGTCGCGGCGGTGCTGGCAGCCGGCTGCGGCGGCGGAAAGAGCAGCGCCGACAAGACGGCGACCGCTGCAGCCAAAGCCGGCGCCGCAACGGCCACCAAGCCCGCCTCAACAGCGGCTGCAACCGCTACAAAAGCGCCGGCGGCAACTGCCACAAAAGCGCCGGCGGCGACGAACACTCCCGGCGCAGCGACGCCGACGCTCAAGATCGGCCAGGTGGCGGCTATCGGCAGCGTGCTGACGAATCCCGCCGGCCTGACACTCTACACATACAAGGACGACGTTGCCAACAGCGGCCAGAGCTCGGTGCCCGCGGCCATCGCGCCGAACTGGCCGCCGCTGGCGATCACGGGGAGTCCAGTCGCGCCATCGGGGCTGCCGGGGCAGTTGGGCAGCTTTACGCGACCCGACGGATCGAAACAGGTCATGTACAAGGGCATGCCGCTGTACACCTTCGTCGGCGACACACAGCCGGGGCAGGCCAACGGCCAGGGTCTTCTGAACCTCTGGTTTGCTGCCACGCCCTAGTATCTGATGCGCGGCGGGGCGGCTTTCCCGCCTAGAGCCTGTCCCGCCGCGTCTACTTCTGGCGCCGAGGAAGTTGTCGAGGGAGGGCCGCTCCGCGATCACTGGCGCCCGGAACCGCCAACCGCCGGCTGACCGACCGGCAGTTGAGGCACCACTCGCGTCCTGCTAGGCTAGCGTTGCCACCGCCGACCGGGGCGCACCCGGGATTGCGTGCGGGCGCGTGGAATCACGTCAGAGGAGGACGCTATGCCGAGCACCCATCTCCATCCCTATCGCACGACCGAAGAGATAAGCGCCACGGTCGAGAGCCTACACAAGGAAGTCACGCCGCTCGTCCACCCGCAGCGCATCATCGAGCGCATGCGACAGGAGCGTCCGCCCCTCGGCCGCTTCAACGGCTGGCTGGCCGACCATATCGTCGGCATCGCCGGCACGATGATCTTCTTCTACGCCCTCTGCCTGTTGCTTGCCGGCTGGTCGTTCTGGCAGAGCCTGATCCAGCACGACAAGGGCTTCGATCCCTTCCCGTACTCCTTCCTCTTCTTCGTTCTGGGCGGGATCATGCAGTCGCTGTTCGTGCCGACTATGCTAACCGCTTCTAACCGGTCGACGGAACGCGATCAAGTCAAAGACGAGGTGGACCATCGCGCGTGGTCACACCTCTACGACGTGAACGACGAACAGCTAAATATTCTGCGGACACTGCTGGAGAAAGCAGGCGGATAGGGCTGCTGCATCCGGCGCGACGCGCAAGCGTTTTCGAGGGAGAAGTGATCTATTGTGGTTGCGACACGGCAACAGGCCCGATAGGCCGGCCGCAGGCGGTGCAGAAGCGCACGCCCGGCGTCGCGGCGACGCCGCATTGCGTGCAGAACGCATTCGTCGAACGCGCTGCTGGAGGCGCCGCTTCGTCGACTGCCGGCGGGTCGCCGTCGTCGTCGCCGCGCGAGGCACCGCGGAACTCGCGGATGCTCTTGCCGAGCGCGCCGCCGATCTGGGGCAGCTTGCCGACGCCGAAGATGATGATCACCACTGCCAGGACCACCAGGATTTCCAAAGGTCCAAGGTCCAATTCTGTTTCCCGGTTCTTCGTTCATAGCTAGCTTAGCACCGCCTTTCGGGCGGAACAACAAATGGACGCAGGTGCGACGGCCCATCGACAGCGGAATTCGGTACAATGGGTTGAGGGCCGGACGGGATCGTGCCGAGGAGGGATCAATGCAGACGCGCCGGTTGGGCAAACAGGGTCTTGTCGTTTCCGCCCAAGGACTGGGCTGCATGGGTATGTCCGAGTTCTACGGGCCGCCGGACGACGCGGAGTCGATCGCGACCATCCATCGTGCCATCGAGCTCGGCGTCACGTTCATCGACACGGCGGACATGTACGGACCCTACACAAACGAGGAACTCGTCGGGCGCGCCATCGCCGGACGCCGCCACGAGGTTGTCCTGGCGACGAAGTTCGGCATCGTGCGGACCGCCGACCCGTCCTATCGCGGCCTGCGCGGTGACCGCGAATACGTGCGCCAGTCCTGCGAGGGCTCGCTGCGACGCCTCGGCACCGACTACATCGACCTCTACTACCTGCATCGCGCCGACCCGCGAACGCCCATCGAGGAGACCGTCGGCGCCATGGCCGAGCTCGCGACTGGGGGCAAGGTGCGCTACATAGGCTTGTCAGAGGTGGCGCCGGAGACGCTGCGTCGCGCCCAGGCTGCAGCCCCGATCAGTGCCCTCCAGAACGAGTGGTCGCTGTGGAGTCGTGACCTGGAGGATGAGGTCGTGCCGACGGCGCGCGAGTTGGGCATCGGCATCGTGCCCTACAGCCCGCTGGGCCGCGGTTTCCTGACAGGGCAGATCAGGAGCATCGACGACCTTGCGCCCGACGACTTCCGCCGCACGTCGCCACGCTTCCAGGGCGAGAACTTCCAGCGCAACCTCCAACTCGTAGACCGCGTTCGAGAGATCGCCGCCGAGAAGGGCGCGACGCCGGCCCAGCTAGCGCTTGCCTGGGTCCACGCGCAGGGCGACGACGTGGTGCCGATTCCCGGCACAAAGCATCGACGCTATCTGGAGGAGAACGTGGCGGCACTCGACATAAGGCTGACCGCGGATGACGTGCGGCGCATCGAAGAGGTGGCGCCGAAGGGCGCGTTCTCCGGCGAGCGTTACCCGAACATGGCGTACGTTCGTGGGATCACGCCGCCGCGCTAGCCTTTCGCCGGACGCGACGCGCGGCGCTACTGCTCGCTTTGGTCGACCGTCTCGAGCTTCGCTCCACTAGAGTCGGAAAACTCGATGCGGTAATCGTGCCGGCCCTCGCCGTAGTCCGACACTGCTTCCCATTCGGCTGCCTTGCCGGGGAGAATGAGTGCATCTATGAGCTGCGGCTGTGACCTAGCTATGACCTTACCGTTCGAATCCAGCCATGCGATGTCAACTTGAAGATCACTCATATTGGAGGAAGTGAGGTTCTTGACCTGGCCGTAGCATCCCACTGTCGGACTGCCGAGCGATATCTGGCAGTCGGCTGATACCAGAGCCAGCACAGGTGTCTTGGATGCGTTTTCCGACCCGCAGCCCGAAACGCCGGTCAGGCCAGCTATCGCCACACTGATGGCCAGCATTCTCCACATTGTCTGAGTCCTATCTGTCCACAACTACCGACTGCCCGCACCTCTATCAATACGAACGCGTCGAAGCCCATCTTAATCCCCGCTTCGCTGATGCGTCTACTGACTTTAGATGCGTCACTTCGACCTCGCGTGGAACAGCAGGCTGACGATCTCGTTGCGTTTCGCCCTCACGCTCACCCAGCCGTCCTCGACCGGTGCCTCCGCGAGCGGCTCCTCGTTCAGATTCATGAGCTGCACCTGCCCGTGGGGCTCGGCGAGTCGGACCCTCCCGTGGACCACCCTGTCGCCAGCGTTGTAGACACGCACCACCAGTCCTTTGCCATCCTCGGCGGCCTTGACGGCGGAAACGACGAGCTGCGCCGGCTTCGACTCGACGAGGCTGCCCGCGGCAGGCAGCGCGCCCGAGCCTGCAGCTACCGTCGCCCGCATCGGCCGCGAGAAGCGGTGCGCTTCGGGGAACGCGCTCTCCCAGCCGCCCTCGTGCGGCACGACGGCGTACTCGAACACGTGGCGTCCGATGCACTGTGCCCCGGGCGTTTCGACGGTCGGGCCGG
>JBGQNJ010000083.1:0-5912 GCA_041501065.1 Dehalococcoidia bacterium | reverse complement strand
GCGACGTCCTCCGCGACGAGCAGGACCTCTTCGGCGCGGCCGTCAACCTCGCCGCGCGCATCGCGGAGAAAGCGAAGGGGAACCAGATACTGATGTCGGCGCTCGTGAAGGAGCTGTCGGGGCCGTACCCAGGGTTCAAGTTCGCCGACCGGGGGAAGCATGCGATCAAGGGCTTCCCCGGCCGCTACAAAATCTTCGAAGTCACCTGGCAGACTTAGCCTCTTGATATGGCCCCCGACCTGCTTGCGGAGGCTTGCGACCTACGGCGAATAAACAAAAAGCGCCAAATCGAATCCGATAGGCGCGCGATTTCCGCAGAGAGTCAAGAATAATCAGTAGCCTTCTGCGTCTCCCTCCTCCTTCTCTTGCACGAGCACCTTCCGCGAGCTGCCGCCCTCCGACTCGCCGACGACGCCCTTCTCTTCCAGCATGTCCATGAGCCGCGCCGCCCTCGGATACCCTACGCGCAGCCGTCGCTGCAGCATCGACGTCGACATCCGCGTGTGCTCCATCGCCAGCGTCCGCGCCCGCTCGTACAGCGGGTCGTCCGCCCCGAACAGCTCGTCGACCTCCGCCTTCGACTCGTCCAGCAAGTCATCGTAGACCTGCCGCTGCAGATCGCGGAAGCGCTCCTGCGTCCAGAAGGCCACCAGCCGCTCGATCTCCTGGTCGGAGACGTACACCCCCTGCAACCGCTTCGGCTTGGCAGCGTCCGTCGGCTGATAGAGCATGTCGCCGCGGCCCAGCAGCTTCTCCGCGCCGCCGCCATCGAGAATCGTTCGCGAGTCGACTTGCGAGGATACGGCGAAGGCGATGCGCGTCGGGAAGTTCGCCTTGATCAGCCCCGTGACCACGTCGACCGAAGGCCGCTGCGTTGCGATGACCAGGTGGATGCCCGTCGCCCGCGCCAGTTGGGCCAGCCGGCAGACCTGGCGCTCCACCTCGTACGGCGCGGCCATCATCAGGTCGGCCAGCTCGTCGATGATGACGACCCAGTAAGGTAGCTTCACGTGCGCCTTCGGGTGACGGTTGTACGCCTCGATGTTGCGCACCGCCAGCGAGGCGAAACGGCGGTAGCGCCCCTCCATCTCGTGGATAACGGCCTGGAGTGTGCCCACCACCTTGTCAACGTCGATGACGATCGACGAGAACGCCAGGTGTGGGATCGGCGCGAACGCAGCCAGCTCCACACGCTTGGGGTCGATCATCACGAAGCGCACGTCGTCCGGGGACGACTGCATCAGCAGGCAGGCGATGACGGAGTTGATGCAGACGCTCTTGCCGCTGCCCGTCGCGCCGGCGATGAGGAGGTGCGGCATCTTCGCCAAGTCCGCGACGACCGGCTCTCCGGAGACGCTCTTGCCCAGCGCCAGCGCCAGCTTCGAGCGCCCTGCCAGCCGCTGGAACGCAGTGCTCTCTATGACGCCACGCAGCGTCACCAGCGACGTCGTCACGTTCGGCACCTCGATGCCGACGACGGGCTTGCCCGGCACCGGCGCCTCGATGCGGAGGGACGGCGTGGCGAGCGCCAGCGCCAGGTCGTTGGCGAGCGACGTAATCTGACTGACGCGCACCCGCGTCCGCGATACCTCCTCCGTCTTTATCTTGGGCCGGCCGTTGCGGTCGAAAACCGGGCGGCCGGCGCTGTCGCGCTCCTGCACCGTGCGTGTCTTGATCTCCCAACCGGGCTCCACGCCGAACTGGGTGACGGTCGGACCTTCGTTGATCTGCACGACCTCCGCGTCGACGCCGAAGCTGCCAAGCGTGTCGACGATGAGGCGCGCGCGCGCGGCGTTGTCGGCGCGCTCCGTGGCCTCCGTGCCCGCGGGCATCAGCGTCTCTGTGGGCGGCATCTCCCAGCGTCCGCTGCCGGGAGACGCTGCGGGCGTGCCTTCGTCGGAGCCTTCGATGTTCATCGGAAGCGCCGGCTGCCATGGCGCAGCGACCTCCTGCTCGGGCGGCGCTTCGGGTGTCGCGACAGCGACGGTGGGAGCTTCGGCGGCGGTCGCGTCTCCCGCAGGAGGAGCGGCCGTGCGCGCCCACATCAGGGTGTCCACGGAGACAGGAGCCGGTTGTTCGGGTTCCGTTTTCGTCGGGAAGATGGCCTCGCCGAGGCGTCGCGTCAAGTGAAAGGTGCGCTGCGGCAGCCGCCAGCGCCAGACGACGACCGCCAGGCGCGGACTTCTCTGGGCCAGTCGCAGCGACCCTGTCGGCCAGACGACAACGGCGGCCGCCAGCGCCAGGGACCACCAGCCCAGGATGCCTAGTGGGGTGGCGACGAGCGCATGTCCCCAGTCCCCGCCGGCAGTGACGTCCGACAGCGTCGTGCCGCCGAGCCGCCAGTCCGGGCGGAACAGGCCGAGAAGCCCAATCCCGAATCCCGCGCAGAACAGGGAGACAAGCCACCGGCGCCAGTAGACATAGAAGGCATCGACGAGGGCGCGGCGTATTATGAGCCAGCCGAAGAGACCCAGTAGCACAATGAGGAGGAAGACACCGACGCCGAGAGTCTCGACGAGGGAGTCGCGCGCCTCCGATAGCCCCGTCGTCACCGGCACGAGCCAGGGTATCGCCACCACGGCCGTCACGACCAGCGCAACGCCGAGCGCTTCCCAGCGCAACAGCAGCGACCGCAGCGTCGAGAACAGGGAAGGGCCGCGATGTGCCCGTCCGGCGGCGCGCCGCCGCGATAGCGGTTTGCCCGCTGCTCGTCGAGTGCCCAGGCTGGCCGGCCTGCCGGCGGCCGGCCGCGACCTCATGCTTGCTTTGGCCAACTGTCTCTTCCTTGATGCGGCGTCCACGCCGCGTCTCATCTCCCTATGCTTCGCCGGCCTAAAACAGCTTCATCTGCTGCGTCTCCGAAGCGGGCTCCTTCTTCTCTTCGAGCGCGCTCTGGAGCACCGGTGGCAGCTTCTTGAAATCGTCCTCGATAGTCCGGCGCAGGCTCCCCTGGTGGAGCGCAGCCGCCGGGTGGTACATCGGCACGACGAGCAGTTCTCCGACGCGCCGGACCTGCCCGTGGATCCGGCTGATCGATTGCCCGGGGAAGAACTTGGCCATCGAGTAGCGGCCGAGCGTGACAACCAGCTTCGGATCGATTATCTCCAACTGACGTTGCAGCCACTCCTCGCAGGCGCGGATCTGGTGCGGCAGCGGGTCCTGGTTTTGTGGCGGCCGGCACTTGATGACGTTACCGATGAATACGTCGGGGCGCCGCAGCCCGATGGAGCCGAGCAGTTGATCGAGGAACTGGCCGGCCGGCCCGACGAACGGCCGTCCCTGCTGGTCCTCGTAGTAGCCCGGCGCTTCGCCGATGAACGCGATGTCGGCGTCGAAGCGCCCCTCGCCGGGCACCGTCCGCGTGCGTGTCGTCGATAGCTCGCAGCCGGCGCATTCGGCGATCTCGGCGTTTAGCGCCGCTAGAGCGGACTTCTTGTCGGTGGCGATCATCCCGGCAACTCCCGTAAATGCCGGCGGCGAGGCAACCCTAGCGGTGCCGTGTCGGAGGACACGGGACCGGAGGTCGCTTCCTCAGTTGTCCCAACATACCCGCTAGTATCCCGGCGCGACCTCAGAGCTACACCTCGCCACTCGGCGAATGATAGCACGGCGCTAGGGCCAAGTCAATGAGAAAGCGAGAAGACAGCTTAGCCGTTTGCGGGTACCCGGGAGGGCTTCTCGACCAGCTTCGCCAGGGCTATGCCGGCGAAGTAGAGGACGATCATCGGTCCGGCTACGAGTGACTGCGTGATGGGGTCGATAGAAGGTGTCACGATGGCCGAGACGACAAACGCGAGGACGATTGCGTAGCGCCACCACCCCAGGAGCTTGCGGGACGTGACGACACGTAGCTTGGCGAGGCCCATCACGAACAGCGGCAGCTCGAAGACGATGCCGGTGACAAGCATCAGGCGGGTAACGAAGTCAACATAACCCGTCACGTTGATCATCGGCTTGATGTCATCACCGGAATTCAGGAGGAAGCGCAGTGCCGGCGGCAGCTCGACGTAATAGGCGAACACGGCGCCCCCCACGAACGCAACTGACGCGCCGATGACGATGGGGATGACCCATCGCCTCTCTTGCTTCGTCAGTCCCGGGCTGACAAAGGCCAGCACTTCGTAGACGAGAATCGGCATCGCCATCGCGATTGCGGCCAGGAGCGCCACCCGGAAGTAGGCTCCCCAGTAGCCGAGGACGTCGGTGAAGACGATGGACACGTCTTGGCCGGCGTTCGTCGCCGGCGCCGTGATCCACGCCAGGAACTTCTTTGTCAGGAACAGCGACGCTCCGAAGCCGATGACAAGGGCGGCTGCGGAGACGATGAGGCGCTGCCGCAGCTCCTGCAGATGCTCCAGTATGGTGAGCTCTTTGCCACTGTCGGGGCTGTTGGCTTCGGGCGCGATTGCTGCCACTACTCCGCGCCCTCCTCGACCTTGGCCTCGGCTACCGGCGGTGCAGGCACTTCAGCGCCACTGCCGCCGTTGTCACCGGGGGGAGGGACCTGAGCGGTAGCCTCGGGTGTCGGCCCTTCGACCTGCAACTTGTCCCGCACGTCGTCGGCGACGTCGGTGAGCTCCCGCCCGAACGCCTCCGCCTTGTCGCGAATCTCGCCGCTGACCGCCCTCAGCTCTCCCCGCAGGTCCTGGTACTCGCGCTCCAGGTCCTGCACAGCATCGAGCAACTCCTTCGTGATGCCGGAGCTATAGCGACGGAATTCGCGGATGGTGCGGCCGATCTGCGCGGCTACCTCGGGCAATCGCTGGGGCCCCACGACGATAAGCGTGAGGACAAGGATCACCACGAGCTCCGGCAGGCCGATTCCAAAGAATTCCATGTTATCGACTAGAACGACAGAGACAAAGCTTCTCTACCAATTATGCTCTTTGGAGGGGGAACGTGCCACACCGCAACTGTGGATGGCCTGCGGTACTGACGAAGGTGTGGCGAGGATGGCGCTACTTGTCCTCTATTCCGAGGTCCTTCAGGTAGTCGATGGCGTCCTGAACGGTAACGATCTTCTCAGCGTCCTCGTCGGATATCTCCAGGGCGTTCCCGTCCTTGCTGAACTCCTCTTCCATCGACATGATGAGCTCGACCAGGTCCAGAGAGTCTGCGTTCAGGTCATCGACGAACGAGGCGTTGGGCACTACTTGGCTTTCCTCAACACCCAGTTGATCTACGACAATCTTGCGTACCCGCTCGAAGACTGTTGCCACCTAGAACTCCTTTCCTTCTCGCGCAGACGATGTGTGGGACTAACGAGTCGCCATCGAGCTGACGGAACCGAGTACCCCGTTCACAAACTTGGCGGAGTTGTCGCTGCCGAAGCTCTTGGCCAACTCAACGGCCTCGTTTATAGCCGCTTTCACCGGCGTCTTATTATTCAGCAAAATCTCGAGGATTGCAAGTCTCAAGATGTTCCGGTCAATCGTCGCCATCTGCTCGATGGGCCAGGCCGGAGCGACCCGGGCGATTACGTCGTCTAGGTGCTGTCGCTGGGCGACGGCACCGTTTACCAGCTCTCTGGCGAACGCCTTGACCTCCTCGGTCGCGTCCGTTTCTTGCAGGATGCGTTCCAGCGTCTCCAGCGGCTCGTGACCGGTGGTATCGGCCTCGTAGAGCGTCTGTAGCGCGAAAATACGGGCTTGCCGCCGTCTGGTTGGCATCTCGCTGCCGCCTGCCCTATCCCTCGTCCGCGGCCATTGCCGGGATGGGACTCACGATCCCTCCTGCAAGAGCTCGTCCTCGCCAACGTTGCGGATCACCGCCGCCAGGGCCATTCGCTTAACGAGTCCGGACAGCACCTGCCCGGGCCCGAACTCGACGAAGGAGGTTACCCCGCTCGTCAGCATGTGTTCCACCGATTGCTGCCAAAGCACGGCGTGCGTTAGCTGATAGGACAGCTCCTT
>JBGQNJ010000082.1:0-5916 GCA_041501065.1 Dehalococcoidia bacterium | reverse complement strand
CCTACCGTCAGGTGACGGCCAACGATTTCAAGTACTCCATGGAGCGCGCCGCAAACCCGGACACTGCCTCCACCGTAGCCGAGGCGTACCTGGGCGACATCGTCGGCGCCAAAGACATGATCAACGGCACGGCGAGCCAGATCAGCGGCATCGAGGTCGTCGACGATTTCACGCTGCGCATTACTATCGACGAACCGAAGCCCTACTTCCTCGCGAAGATGGCCTGTCCCACCGCATTCGTCGTCGACAAGACGCAGGTCGAGGCCGACCAGCGCAACTGGACGAAGAAGCCACACGGCACGGGCCCCTTTATGGTGAAAGAATGGAAGCTCGGCGAGAGCCTGACTTTCCAGGCCAACGAGCGCTATTACGCCGGCGCGCCCAGCGTCAAGACGGTCAACTTCATTCTGTCCGGCGGCTCGCAACTGACGATGTACGAGGATGACGAGGTCGACGTCGCCGGCATCAGCATCAACGATATCGAACGGGCCCTGGACCCCAACGACCCACTGCACAGCGAGTACCTCAGCGCAGACTCGATGTCCGTCTCCTACCTCGGCTTCAACACGCAGAAGCCACCCTTCGATGACCCTAAGGTGCGTCAGGCGTTCGGTCTGGCCATCGACCGTGACAAGATCGTGGAAGTGGTGCTGAAGGACATGGTGCCCGTTGCGCACAGCATCATGCCACCGGGGCTGCCGGGCTACAACTCAAGCGCCACCGCCGGCGCGTACGACCCCGAGAAGGCGAAGCAACTGCTGGCGGAATCGCAGTACGGTGGGCCCAGCGGCCTGCCCAAGATCACGCTGAGCCAGGTCGGCGCCGGCGCCACCGCCGGCAACGACATCCAGGCGATGGTCGAGATGTGGAAGCAGAACCTGGGCGTCGAGGTCGAGATCCAGCAGACCGACCAGGCGACGTTCTGGCAGGACCTCGACAAGCGGTCGTACCAGATGTTCGCCGCCGGCTGGGTCATGGACTACCCCGACCCGGAAGACATCCTCGACATCTTGTTCAACAGCAAGAGCCACCAGAACAGCACCGGTTACAGCAACCCGGAGGTCGACCAATTGCTGGTGCAGGCGCGCACCGAGCAGGATTCCGCCAAGCGCATGACCCTCTACCAGCAGGTCGAGCAGCTAATCCTGGCCGACGTCCCCTGGGTGCCGCTTTACTATGGGCGCGACCACGTCGTCGTCAAGCCATACGTCAAGAACTTCATGCTGCCGCCGGTGGTGATGCCCTATCTGCGGTACGTGACCATCGATCAATAGGCGTGCATTGATGTCAGCACGGTAGACGATGCAAGGGCTCCTCCCGTACGTAGTCCGTCGGCTGCTCTGGGCGCCTCTCATTCTCCTGGCGGTGTCATTCATCGCCTTCGCCATCACGCGCTTCGGCCCCGGCGACCCGCTCAGAGTGGCGATGGGCCAGTACAGCGATCCCGTGGCGTTGGAGCGCGTCCGCCACGAGGAGGGGCTGGACAAGCCCTTTTTCGAGCAGTACGGCATTTACCTGAAGAACCTTGCTCACGGGAAGCTCGGCGAGAGCTTGACCTACCGCAACCGCGACGTCTCCGAAGTCATCTTCCCCCGGATATGGGTCTCGGCGCGGTTGGGTCTGGTGGCCTTGTTGATCATATTTGCGGTCGGCGTCCCACTGGGTATCTTCGCCGCTCTAAGGCAGGGCACGTGGGCAGACCCCTTCTCCATCAGCGTCTTCCTCTTTCTTCAATCGGTGCCGGTGCTGATAACGGTGCCGCTCATGCTGCTCGTCTTCGTGCTGAAGCTGCACTGGCTGCCCGCCGCGGGTTGGGGAGGCCTGTTCGACAAGCGAATCGTCATGCCCGCGCTGGCGCTCTCCCTGCCGGGCATTGCCGGGATTGCTCGCCTGACCCGCGCAACGACGCTCTCGGTGCTCAGGGAGGACTACGTCCGCACGGCCCGCGCGAAAGGGCTGCACGAGTTCACTGTGATCAGCCGCCACGTCGTGCGTAACTCGCTGCTGCCGCTGGTCACGGTCGTCGGCATCTCCCTCGCGACGCTGGTGGAGGGCGCCTTCTTCGCGGAGACGCTGCTTGGAATACCGGGGATCGGGAAGCTGACGTTCGATTCCGTGCAGGGCCGCGACTACAACATCATACTGGCGCTGGCGCTCGTCTTGTGCAGCGCGTTCATCATCGCCAACATCGTGATCGATATCGCCTACACCGTCATCGACCCGCGGGTCCGCTACGAAAGGCAGAGGCTTGGCTAGCGAAGTTGCCGTTGCAGGAGAAGTCGAGTTCGACGACAGCCGCTCGTCACGAAGCCCTCTTGGCCTGGCGATGCGGCGCCTGCTGCGCAAGAAGATCGCCGTAGGCGCGCTCTTGTTCATCGGCGTCTTCTACTTCTGCGGCCTGTTCGCGCCGGTCGTCGCGCCCCACAGCTACACCGATCAGAACCTAGATGCTGTGAACCAGGGGCCATCCCTGTCGCATCCGCTCGGCACCGATTCGCTGGGCCGCGATATGCTCAGTCGCGTCATCTGGGCCTCGCGCACGACGGCGATGGTCACGATAGCGACACTACTAACCGGCGGTCTCGTGCTCGCGGTCGGCCTGGGCTTGCTGGCGGGCTACGCCGGCGGCAAGGTAGACACCGCGATAATGCGCGTCGGCGACGTGTTCTTCGGGCTCCCGGCCCTGCCCATGCTTATCATGATCAACGCCACCGTTGGCGCACGCGTGCGCGGCTGGGGCTGGCTCGGTGCAATCGAGAGAGGCCTGCGGATCGACGGCTTCCCTGACTACGTTGTCATATTCGGCGCTCTCTCGCTGTTTTTCTGGGTGGGCGGTGCGCGCATCATCCGCTCGCAGGTGCTGGCGCTGCGGGAGACGGAATACGTGACGGCGGCACGGGCGATGGGTGCCTCGACGTGGCGGATTATCGGCCAGCATCTGCTGCCGAACGTGAGCAACATCGTCATCGTCAGCCTCTCCGCGTCACTGGGAGCGATTGCGGGGACCGAGATCATGCTCAGCTGGTTCGGCGTGGGCGTCCAGCCGCCGACGCCAAGCTTCGGGGTCATGCTCTTTGAGGGCGGCTCCATCCGGACGCTGCAGGCGAACCCGCATCTGTTGCTCGTGCCGGGCGCGATTGTCGCGGGTCTCATCTTCTCCTTCAACCTCCTCGGCGACGCCCTCACGGACGTCTTGACGCCGCACGCTCGCTAACAAGGGAGTGCAGAGGGAAGCATTGGGCGATTATCGTAGCCGAGGCTTTCTAGCCTCGGCGGAACCACGCAAAATGGGATCGCTAAGTAGATACCCGGTCGAGAATCAGTGCTACCATCTGATCACCCGGACACTGGACGGCGCACCCGTCTTCGAGGAAGCTGCGAATGCGATGGTCGTCGTCGATGCCCTTCAATTCCTCCGCCGTGAGCGCGCCTACCTGCTCGGCTACGTCGTGATGCGGGATCATCTGCACGTCGTCCTCGTTCCCAGAGGTGACATGACAGTCTCTGGGCTCATGCAGAGCATCAAGGGCTACTCCGCCCGAATCATCATGCCAGGCAAGGCAATCTGGGTCCAATGTGGCAGCGTAGCTTCTTTGACCGTGCCATAAGGGATGAAGCTCAACTTATCGAGACATTGAAGTACATCCACTCCAATCCAGTGGCGGCAGGTCTAGTAACGTTGCCCGAGGAATATCGCTTCTCCTCGGCGCATCCGTCCGCCTGTACGGACGTGGAACTCTTCCTCTTTGGGTAGCCCGCTCTCCGCTTTGAAGTGCGCGTGACGCCGAGGCTGGAAAGCCTCGGCTACGGGCGCCACCATCCCCCATTCCACGCCGTCTTCCCCCATGCTATAATTGTATTCTGAGGTCCACTTTGAAGGTTTCCACGGAACGCATTCCCCAGAGCCAAGTTGTGCTGGAGATTGAGGTAGAGCCGGAGCGACTCGAAAAGTCGCTCGATGCGGCTTACCGAAGGATCGTCCAGCGCACCAACGTGCCCGGCTTCCGCCGCGGCAAGGCGCCCCGTGCCATGCTCGAACGCGAGATCGGTTATGACACCCTCCTGCAAGAGGCGCTGGACCGCCTCATCCCGGAGGTCTACCGCGAGGCCATCGAGCAGGAGGACATCGACGCCATCGAGTTGCCGCAGGTCGAGATGGTGAGCACGGAGCCGCTGGTCATGAAAGCGACCGTGCCCGTGCGGCCGACGGTTGAGCTCGGCGCCTACCACGGCATGTGGCTGCCGCGGGATCCCATCGTCGTGCCGGAAGAGCGCGTCGACGAGGCGTTGGAGCAGCTACGGCATCGCTATGCCAACCTCGAGCCGGTCAAGCGGCCGGCCGACTGGGGCGACATTGTGACCGCGGACGTGCGCGGCGCCGTCGACGGGCGCGCCCTGTTCGACCGCTCGGACGTCGAGTTTCAGCTCCGGAAGGACCGGCCGGCATTCCTGCCGGGCCTGGCGGAGGAGATCGTCGGTCTGGGCAAGGGCGCCGAGAAAGAGGTGGACCTACCGCTGCCCGGCGACTTTCCGGACACCGCGCTCGCCGGCAAGGCCTGCCGCTGCCGCGTCGCCGTCCACGAAGTGAAGGAAGAGAAACTGCCGCCCCTCGACGACGCCTTCGCGCGTCAGGTCGGGGAGGGCTTCGCTGACCTCGCGGCCCTGCGACAGCGCCTGACCGACGACCTGCGCAAGGCGGAAGAAGAGGCGGAGCTCGACCGGTACCAGGACCAGATACTGGCGACGCTGGAGGAGAGCGCGGAAATCGAATACCCGCCCGTGCTCATCGAGAAGGAGATCGACCACCTCCTGCGGGACGAAGTAGGCCCCCGCGGCGAGAGAGGAATGGAGCAATACCTCCAGCGCATCGGCAAGACGGAAGAGGAGGTGCGCGCACAGCTGCGCACGCCCGCCGAGCAGAGAGTACGGCATTCGCTACTATTGTCGAAGGTAGCCGAAGTCGAAAATATAGCAGTCGATGAAAACGAGGTCACCGAGGAGGCAGAGCGAATGATCTCTGCCGCAGGTCCGCAGGCCGAGGAGTTCCGCCGCGTGTTCGGCAACACCAACGGCCGCGACGCGATTCGGCGGTCCCTTCTCACGCGGAAGACCTGGGGTAGGCTGGTGGAGATTGTCTCCAGCGAAAAATCGGGCAAGGCAACGCAAGCACATGCCCCACCCGAAGAAGTAGAATGAGAGTGAGAGTGAGCCCTGTAATGGCGGCTGTGTCCGGCGCGTTTGGAATTAGGAAGCCGCCTCTCCACAGGGCCCCTAGGAGCAAGAAAGCATGAGAATCGACAGCCTGATACCGATGGTCATCGAAAGCGGGGCCCGCGGCGAACGTGCCTTCGACATCTATTCCCTGCTACTCAAGGAACGGATCATTTTCCTCGGCACGCCCATCGACGACCAGATCGCCAACCTGATGATCGCCCAGCTTCTCTACCTGGAGCGTGAGGACCCGGACCGCGACATCAGCATGTACATCCACTCGCCGGGAGGCGTCGTCCCGGCCGGGCTGGCGATCTATGACACGATCCAACTCGTGCGGCCCGACATCTCGACGATTTGCGTCGGTATGTCCGCCAGCTTCGCGACGATACTGCTCGCGGCGGGCACACCCGGCAAGCGGTACGCCCTGCCAAACTCCACGATTCACATGCACCAGGCGGCCGGCGGCGTGCGCGGCCAGGCAGCCGACATCGAGATCCATGCGAAAGAGATCCTGCGCGAGCAGCAGATCATCCGCGATATCCTGTCGAAGCACACCGGTCAGTCGACCGAGCGCATCGCCCGCGACTCCGACCGCGACTTCTTCATGGACGCGCAACAGGCAAAAGAGTACGGCATCGTCGATGAAATCTTGGCGAAGCCGCCGATATAACATTGGGATGAAGAGTGACGGCGCGACCCCAT
>JBGQNJ010000081.1:0-5931 GCA_041501065.1 Dehalococcoidia bacterium | reverse complement strand
TGAGATCAACTGCTTAGTATGGCCAGGGGAAGTGGGGAAAAGGGTGATACCGAGTCGAAGCGCGCGGCTGGTGGTGTCGAAAAGGAGTGGTCGCTGGTGGATAGCACAGAGATGTGTTTTGCGTTGTCAACAGGAGTCGACATAGGAAATGGGCCGGTTCGGTGAGACGGATGCGGTCGTGAACGAGAGTGGGGGCGGTCTGTGGAGTCAACCTGTGGAAGACGCGATGTTGTCGCGGATGGCGGTCAGATCGGCACCGGTTTGCGGGATTGCCGTCGACTCTCGCTCGATCTTGCGACAGGCGTGGAGAACCGTCGAGTGATCGCGGTCGCCGAAGATCCTGCCGATCTGGGTTAGCGCCTGGCAGGAGTCTTGTCGCAGCAAGTACATGGCGACGTGGCGGGCCGTCGTCACGCGCTTGCTCCGGCCCGGGCTACCCAGGGCTTGGCGCGGGATGTCGTAGTACTTGCAGACGGCCTCGATGACGCAGTCCGGCTTCGAGGGCGCAGGAGACGGCGTCGTCGGGACGCACTTGATGGCGGAGCGCGCGAGGGTAAGGTCGGCGCGCTGGCCGCTGAGACGGGCATAGGCAAGCACGCGGTTGAGCGCGCCCTCCAGCTCACGGATGTTGGTGTAAGGCCGACCGGCGAGGAACTCCAGTGAGGCGTCATCCACCTCAGCGTGAAGTGAGTCGGCCTTCCTACGCAGCAACGCAATCCGTGCGTCGCTCGGAAACATGGATAGGTCAGCGGTGAGTCCTGACTGAAAGCGGGAGCGAAGCCGGGGTGAGAAATGGTCCAGCGCCTGTGGTGGTTGGTCGCTGGCAAGTACGAGTTGCTTGCCGGCGCCGTGCAGGTGGTTGAACGTGTGGAAGAACTCCTCCTGCGTGCCACCCTTGCCGCCGAGGAACTGCACGTCGTCCAGCAGCAGGGCGTCGAGGGAGCGGTACTTGGCGCGGAAATCGTCGGTGCGCTTCTGGCGGGCGGCGAGTACGAACTCGGAGAGGAACTGCTCAGCGGTGACGTAGAGCATGCGCTGGTTCGCCGCTAGCAACCCGTGCGCGATGGCGTGCAGGAGGTGAGTCTTGCCAAGACCGCTTTCGCCGTAGAGGAAGAACGGATTGTGCTGCGGGGCGCCGTTGAGGCTGGCCGCGCTGCGGGCGGCGGCGTGCGCCAGGCGATTGCAGTCGGCGACGACGAAGGTCTCGAAGGTGAAGAGCGGGTTGAGCCGCTGCTTCGGCAGGGGAGGCACGAAGTCCGGTGCATGGAGAGCATCCCGCTGCGGCGCAGCCGGTCCTTCGAGGGGCGCGCCCTCTACGCGGAAGGCGACTTGTAGCGGTTGCCCGACGATGCCGGAGAGGGTCTTCGTTATGAGGTCGCTGAGCCGGTCGCGAAGCCATTCGGCGACGAAATCGGTCGGGACGCAGACGGTGAAGGTGGTATCCTCCAGGGAGAGGCCCGCCGTGTCACGTAGCCATGTCTGATAGTTGGGGCGGGTAACCTGTAACTGCAACTGGCCGAGAGCCACTTCCCACAACGCCTTAGGAGAACGGTTCATCCGGGCCTCGCTGTTGCTCGTTTGCACGACGGAGTGCCTGCGCGCAGGGCACAGCACACCGCCGGCGCTAAAGATAGGTCGTTGCTTTTCCCTCGATAAGGCTGTCTGTGGTAATTGGTGTCTTGGCTCTGACTACCGCGACCCGGGGTCTGGGGCCACAGCAGCCGTCGCCTGTGGTCGTGGGCCGGGCGGGAGATCGGCCCTGCACCGGAGAGAATAGCGCCCGCGGCGGAGGACGGTCAAGGCTGTTATGATCACTGGTCAAAGAAAAATGGTCTCCTTTCGAAAACAGAAAACGGTGGGCGGCGCCCCGCACGGCGTGTGACATCCCGTCGCCGAACCTGGCGAAGCGGCGTGGCGGGCGCACACCCGGCAGAGCCGCTATCAAGTTGCGGCCCCGAAATGCCGTCCACTATAATGAGCACCGCTGTTAGCGCCAGGGACTGACGCACGGCCGCTTCTGGGATGTGAACATGCTGCTCGCCCTTGACATCGGCAACACGGCGATAACCATCGGCGTCTTCGACGGCGAGAAGATCCGCGCCCGCTGGAGCATCGCCACCGACGTCGAGAACCTCGTCGACGAGTACGCTATCCTGCTGCTCAGCCTCCTCCAGACAGAGGACCTCCGCGCCACCGACATCGACGAGGCGGTCCTCGGCAGCGTCGTGCCGTCCCTCACGCCCGTCTTCCAAGAGGTCTGCCGGCGCTACTTCAAGGTCGTGCCGCTGGTCGTCGACCCCGGCGTCCGCACCGGCATCCGCATCCTCTACGATAGCCCCCGCGACGTCGGTGCCGACCGCGTGATCGACGCCGTCGCCGCCATCAAGCTCTACGGCCCGCCGCTGATCATCGTCGACTTCGGCACGGCAACGGTCTTCGACGCCATCTCCCGCGAGGGCGACTACGTCGGCGGCGCCATCGCCCCGGGCATCGGCATCTCCCTCGAGGCGCTGTTCGAGCGCACCGCGAAGCTGCCGCGCATCGAGCTGGAGCGGCCGAAGCACGCCATCGGCAAGACGACCGTCAATGCCATGCAGTCGGGCGTCATCTTCGGCTACGTGGGACTGATAGAAGGGATCATCGCCCGTATGAAGAAGGAACTCGACGGCGACGCGAAGGTCATCGCGACCGGCGGCTACGCGCCTCTCATCGCCCGCGAGACGAAAGTCATCCAGGAGGTGAACGTCGACCTCACGCTCGTCGGACTGCGCCTGATTCAAGAGGCGAACCGCGCACATGGACGCTGACATGCTCGAAGGCAAGCGCATCGTCGTAGGCATAACCGGCAGCATCGCTGCCCACAAGGGAGCCGACCTTGTCAGCAAGCTGACACAGGCCGGGGCCAAGGTCGACGTCATACTAACGGAATCCGGCGCCCGCTTCGTCACGCCGGTCGCCCTTCAGGGGCTGAGCGGCCGGCCCGTCTATACCGACGTTTTCGCCGCGACGGGCGACCTCGCGATCTCCCACGTCGAGCTGGGGCGCCGCGCCGATGCCATCGTCATCGCGCCCGCGAGCGCCGCGACGATCGCCCGCCTGGCGCACGGCCTCGCCGACAACCTCCTCTGCCTCACAGTCCTTGCCACGGAGGCGCCCATCCTCCTGGCGCCGGCCATGGACGCCCTCATGTTCGAGAACGCCGCCACCCAGGCCAACCTGGCGATTCTGCGGGAACGCGGCATGACCATCGTCGGGCCGGAAGAGGGACGTTTGGCGAGCGGCATGCGCGGCCGCGGGCGGATGACCGAGCCGGAAGCCATTGTCGGCGCCCTGCGACAGCTTCTCGGCCGCAGCGGCGATTTCGCCGGACGCAAGGTCGTCGTCAGCGCCGGCGGCACGCAGGAGCCGATCGATCCCGTGCGCTACGTCGGCAACTATTCGTCCGGCAAGATGGGCTACGCCATCGCCGAGGCGGCGCGCGACCGCGGCGCGCAGGTGGTGCTCGTGAGCGCGCCCGTGGCCCTGTCGACGCCCTTCGGCGTGGAGAAGGTGCCGGTCACGACGGCGGAGGAGATGCGCGACGCCGTCGTCGCTGCTTGCGCCGACGCCGACGTGCTGATCATGGCGGCCGCCGTCGCCGACTACGGGCCCGCCGAGCGCGCGGGACAGAAGATCAAGCGCACGAAGGAGGGCATGACGCTCGACCTCGTGCCGACGCCAGACATCCTGGGGGAAGTCAAGGGCAACCTCGTCCGCGTGGGCTTCGCCGCCGAGAGCCAGGACCTAGTGCCCAACGCCTCGGCGAAGATGGCGCGAAAGGGGCTGGACCTCATCGTCGCCAACGACATCACGGCCGCGGGCTCCGGCTTCGGCACCGACACGAACCAGGTGACGATCATCGACAAGTCAGGCGCCGCGGAGGCGCTGCCGTTGCTGAGCAAGTACGAAGTCGCCTGCCGCCTCCTGGATCGCATCCTTCCTCTCCTTCCAAAACGGGCGTAGCCAGAGAATCCCTCAGGTCGAGCAGCCCGTGGTCGAATTGACATGGGCGGCGGGTGCTGTATCATCTCCTTAACTGACCTATTCTCACGGACGAAGGAGAGACCACCATGCCGCTGTACGTTTCCCTCACTAACCTGACCGAACAGGGCCGCAAGACCATCAAGGGCCGCCCGGAACGCATCAGGGACGTGAACAAAGAGATCACCTCGATGGGTGGTAAGATCGTCGCCCAGTACGCCACCCTCGGCCCCTACGACTTCGTGACCGTCATCGAGGCGGAGAGCAATGAGGCGGTGCTCAGCATATCGGTGGAGTTGGGCGCGCGCGGAACGGTCAGCATCATCACCCTGCCCGCCATCGAGGTCGACAGGTTCATCTCGCGGGCATGGGCGCCGCCAAGCCCCAGGCGATAGCCTCGGAGGAGCGGGCGGCTAGCCGGAGAGAGGCTTTTCGGCGAGGCTCAAGCCGAGGTTGATCAGCGTCCGCACGCCCGTGCCGCTGGAGCCCTTGAGGAAGATTCCCTTCACCTCGTCGTGCTGGTCGACGCCGGCGATGTCCAGGTGCACCCAAGGCGTGTCCTCGATGAACTCCTTCAGGAAGATGGCCGCCGTGATCGAGCCTGCCTCGCGTCCGCCGACGTTCTTGATGTCTGCGACCTCGCTGTCGAGCTTCTCCTTGTACTCCTCGAACAGCGGCAGTTGCCAGACCTTCTCGCCGGCGGCCTCGGCGGCCTGCCTGACCCTCTCGAAGAGGGCATCGTTGTTCGTCATCGCGCCGAACGCCACCTTGCCCAGGGCAATGGAGATGGCGCCCGTCAGCGTCGCGACGTCGACGACCGGCGATAGCCCGAGCTTTCGCGCGTAGCACAGCGCGTCGGCGAGGATGAGCCGCCCCTCGGCGTCGGTATTCACCACCTCGATGGTCTTGCCGTTCATCGCCCGAACCACGTCGCCGGGGCGTTGCGCGCTGCCGCCGGGCATGTTCTCCGTTGCCGGCACGATGGCCGTCACGTTCACCTTCGCTTTGAGCTGGGCCAGTGCCCGGATGGCCGCGATGACGTCGGCGCCGCCGGCCATGTCGGCCTTCATCTCGTGCATCCCCTGCGACGGCTTGATGGAGATGCCGCCGCTATCGAACGTGATCCCCTTGCCCACGAGGCCGAGCGTCTTCGCATCCGGCGCGGCGCCCCGATAGCGGAGGACGATGAGCTTCGGCGGCTGCTGGCTTCCCTGCGCCACGCCGAGGAACGCCTCCATGCCCATCTCTTCCATGTCCTTGCGCTCGAGGACCTCGTATTCCAGTCCCTGCTCCTGCGCCACCTGTCGCGCCCGCTCCGCCAGCTCCGACGGCGTGAGGAAGTTCGCCGGCTCGTTCGCCATGTCGCGCGCCCAGGTTGTCGCCTCCGCGCTGACATGGCCCCGCTCAGCGCCCAGGCGCACCGCTTCCACTCTCGACGCGTCCGCCTCGACGAGAGTCAACTCGCGGATCTCGCGCTTGTCCTCCGGCTCCTTCTTGTGCACCAAGTACCGGTAGTGACCGAGGATGATCCCCTCGACGATCGCCTGCGCGCAAGCGTCCGGCGCCAGCCCCAACGATGGGTCCGCGCTGATGGCGACGCTCCCGGCGCCCGTCCGGCGCAGGTAGCGCGCGGCTACGGCCAGCGCATTACGCAGTGCCTGCCCGTCGAAGGCTTCGCTCTTGCCCAGGCCAAGCACCAGGACCCGCGGCGAAGGTATTCGACCCAGCGTGTGGACCAGCGTAGTCTCCTTCCTCTTGCCCGCGACGTCACCCTCTTCGACGAGGCGCGATATGGCGCCG
This sequence comes from Dehalococcoidia bacterium, assembly GCA_041501065.1. Taxonomy (GTDB): domain Bacteria; phylum Chloroflexota; class Dehalococcoidia; order DSTF01; family JALHUB01; genus JALHUB01. The sequence goes on along the minus strand of JBGQNJ010000081.1, from coordinate 111 downwards.
TCGAGCGCGCGGTCGACCTCCGCGACTGCGCCCATCGAGGTATTCGCCCCTTCAAAGACAGTGACGATAATTGCTTTGGCGGAGGAATCCTTGAGTTCGCCGGTCTGCACG
>JBGQNJ010000080.1:0-5934 GCA_041501065.1 Dehalococcoidia bacterium | reverse complement strand
TTTCCTCAAGGTGGTCGCTATGCTGCCTGAGTTCTTCCCGCTGTCTGTCCGATTGCAGCCGGGCATGCAGGATGGGCGCCACGTGGGCAGCGATGTTTTCCAGCAGTTGCGCGTCTCGCTCGTCGTAGTCCGTGGCCTTGTTCGCGACGTGCAGAAGCCCTATCGTCTCGCCGTGGAACAGGATGGGGAGAGCGAGGGAGTTGAGTATGGGTATATGACCCTCGGGCACGCGGCCGGGCTCGTTCGAATAGAGGCTTTTCTTCTCGGTGAGGGCGCGGCCCCAGATGCCGCCCCATTGCTCGGGAGGGCAAACGATGTCCTTGCAGGGAACCTGGCACTGATCCCAGACATCCCTGGTCATGGAGGCGCGGACGATGGCGCCGTTCTTGTCGATGTAGCCAAAGACGCCATACTTGCTGGCAAGCGCTTCCAGGACAACGTGAAGCACTTCGCCGTACATCTCCTCGCTAGGGACGGTGAGGAATATCTCAGCGATGTGGTTCCTGACCCGGAGCTGGCGCTGGGAGCGTCTAAGGGCGCTTTGAGTTGCTCTGAGCGACTGTCCTAGCTCATGAGAAGGCGGCGCATTGCTGGCTGAGGAGGGGGACGCAGATGGGGCAGCAGACGCTTCGGGAATTGTGCGCATACTTCCTCCTTTGGGGGAAGGGAGGGGGCCGCGAGACCCGGGGGCACACTGTGGTGAGGAGGGTTCACGAAAGCGTGAAAATGAGTAGAACCACGCATGACAGCCCTCTCATGAGGCTATAACATGCGATCAGTTAGGGACCGAGAAGCGAGCAGGGGCACGCCAGCCGATCGTTCGCAGGGGGGTCCGCCAACAAGCAGGCGCGTCGACTCGCAGGTCCCTTGGCCAGAGCCTAACGGAGGGAGGCTGGGGCTGTCAAGTGGGTGCCAGCGATTCAAGGCAAGTCGATGGCCGCAGAGATGTGTGCGGGGGCGTCGCGCGCCTTCCGCAGTCATCCAGCAATCTCCCCGCGCTCCTGAGCATAGAGATTGAGCTCGAGCGAGCCGATCAATCGGTGATCGCTGTCTACGTCAACCCCGATCTGGGTGGGCTGAAACGGCTCATCGAAGAGGCGATCGTGGGGCAGAATGCGTCCGCGATAGCCGAGGCCGGCGTACAGGCGGTCATGGAGCATTACCATTCCCCATTTCGCAACGCCGCGCGCGCCGCTCTCCTGCACGCATGGGAGGCATGCGCCCAGGCTGACAAGCGGTCGCTTACGCCCGTTGGCGAACCACCACTGAGACCTAATTTGCGCTTCCTAGACTAAGTGGTCGCGGATGGCGATGGCGGCGGCCGCGGCGCGGCTGGGCACACCCAGTTGCGCGAGTATCTTCCCGACGTGTCGCTCCACAGTGCGGGGGCTCAGCACGAGCTCCGCGGCGATCCCCCGGTTGTGCTTGCCCTGCGCGATTAGCGAGAGGACCTGCGCCTCGCGTCGCGTTAGCCCGATGGCGCGATAGGCGTCATACCCCTCGCGCCGGTCGGAGACGCGTCGCCGGCCGCTCTTATGCGCGGAGTCGGTCTTTAGCATCTCCAGGACGCCGGGGATGTCCAGCGGCTTCTCGAAGACGTGCTCAGCGCCGCGGGCGAGCGCCTGACGCGTGAAGTCCGGCTCGGCGTAGGCGGTCAGGACGAATATTCGGCGGCAGGCGTGTGACTGCCTCAACGCCCGCACTACCTCCAGACCCTCCGCGCCCGGCATCCGCTGGTCCACGAAGGCGACCTCGAAGCGTTCGGTGCGCGCCGCTTCGAGGGCGGCATTACCGTCGTCGACCGTCTTGACGGTGAACCCCTCGGACACGAGGACGTCGGCGAGCGTCTCGCGGGCGCCGGCGTCGTCATCCGCAATCAGTACTCGGCGGCGGTCGTGGCGCTGCATGGCGTTGCGCTCCGCGGTTTCCCCTGGCTTGCCGGAATTCTACCACAACGAGAACGCGCCTGAGCAACCGTCCCAAGTGAGGGAAATTCGGAAGATTCGTGCCTGGCGAGGAAGCCTTTTCGAGGGGATGAGCCGTATAATGGGCTAAGAAATGATCATGCTGCGGAAGCAGTTGTTGAAGGAGGGATGATGGAACGGCGAATGGTAGCAGTCAGGGGCGACGTCCGTCCGGGCGGTTACACACTGACGGTGCGAACGGCGTACCCCAACGAGGTTGGTATGCTAGGCAAGATAGCTTCGGCGATAGGCCGGGCGGGCGGCGACATCGGCGCGGTAGACATTGTCCAGTCTTCGCGCGACGTCATGGTGCGCGACATCTCGTTTGCGGCCCGCGACGTGGACCACGCCCATCGCATCACCGAGGCCATCAAACAGGTCGAAAAGGTGTCCCTCCGAAGCATCTCCGACCCCGTGTTCTTGCTCCATCTCGGCGGAAAGATCGAGGTGACGAGCAGGGTGCCGTTGAATACGCGTGGCGACCTGTCGGCGGCGTACACGCCCGGTGTGGCGCGCGTCTGCCAGGCAATCTACAGCGAGCCGGTGGCGGTGTGGAGCCTGACGATCAAGGGGAACTGCGTCGCGGTAGTCACCGACGGCACGGCGGTCCTGGGTCTCGGGAACATCGGCCCGGCGGCGGCCCTGCCGGTCATGGAGGGCAAGGCGATACTGTTCAAGGAGTTCGGGGGCGTCGACGCCTGGCCCATCTGCCTGAACACGACGGACGTGGACGAGATTGTGCGGACGGTGAAGGCGATTAGCCCGGTCTTCGGCGGGATCAACCTGGAGGACATCGCGGCGCCGAGGTGCTTCGAGATTGAGGCGCGGCTGAAGGAAGAGCTGGACATCCCGGTGTTTCACGACGACCAGCACGGCACGGCGGTCGTTGTGCTTGCGGGACTGATCAATGCGCTCAAGATCGTCGGCAAGGAGATGGCGGACCTACGGGTAGTATTCCTGGGCGTCGGCGCTGCGGGTGTCGCCTGTAGCAAGATCCTGATGTCGATGGGCGTGAAGGACATCATCGGTCTGGATAGGGCCGGCGCGCTCTACAAGGGTCGCACGGAGCACATGAACTCCGAAAAGACGTGGTACGCCGAGAACACGAATCCTCGCCAGATCAAGGGCGATCTCAGCGAGGCGATGCGGGGCGCCGACGTGTTCATCGGCGTGTCCGGCCCCGGGATGCTCACCGTCGATCACCTCAAGATGATGGCCCGCGACCCCATCGTCTTCGCCATGGCGAATCCCGATCCGGAGATAATGCCGGAGGAGGCAGAGCCGTACGTGCGCGTGATGGCAACGGGACGGTCCGACTATCCGAACCAGATCAACAACGTGCTGTGCTTCCCGGGCTTCTTCCGCGGTCTGCTGGACGCCCACGCGACTACGGTGAACGAGGAAATGAAGATAGCGGCGGCGGAAGCCATTGCGTCTCAGGTGACCGACAAGGAGCTGCAAGAGGAGTACATCATACCCAGCGTGTTCAACCGGCACGTCGCGCGGGCTGTGGCGCGCGCCGTCACGGAGACGGCCTACCGGACGGGAGCGGCCGTTCGTCACCGGAGGAGCCACACAACCCATCTGTGGCCCGCGTAGCACTTGTCGTCGGTGCGACAAACCGATGGGCGAACCGCAGCGCCGACGCTGATTTTCGAAGCCGCGCGCCTGCTCGGCGTTGACTTCGCCGCTTTCTGGCACTATAATTTCGCCGCTTGACCCAATTGCGGCAACACGTCTCCAGGCCGATCGTTCCCGGGCAGAAGAGCGGTCGGGCCTGCTTGTTCTTTGGAAGACAGGAGGAAAAAGGCCCTTGCGTGAATACGAGCTGGTATTGATCCTCGACCCCGAGCTGGAGGACGAACAGGCCTCGGCGGCGGTTGATCGAATGAAGCAATTCGTCGCCTCACGTGGAGGCGAGGTGACAGACGTCAACCCCTGGGGGAAAAGGAAGCTCTCCTACCCGATCAGGAACCGCACCGAAGGCAACTACATCATCACGCATTTCCGCGTCGAGCCGACACAGACCGCTGAGCTCGAGGCCACGCTGCGACTTTCCGAGGAAGTGTTGCGTCATCTTCTCGTGAAGACTGAGGACTAGCGCAAGCAGGCACGACCCCGGTTTTACGGTTTACCTTGCCTATCCCGGCATTGGAGTATCTCGCCGAAAGGAGAAGGAGCTATGGCGGGGCTAAACAAGGTCATGATCATCGGGAACGTGGGCACGGAGCCGGAAATGCGCTATACCGCCAACGGCAACCCAGTCACAACCTTCCGGATCGCTAGCAGCAGGAACTACACCACGCCGGAGGGGGAACGCCGCGAGGAGACGGAGTGGTTCAACATCGTGACTTGGGCCCGTCTGGCGGAGAACTGCAGTCAGTTCCTGCAAAAGGGCCGCCGCGCCTATGTCGAAGGACGACTGCGCACGCGCTCCTGGGAAAGCCAGGACGGTCAGAAACGCTTTCGCACCGAGGTTATAGCCAATACGGTCCTTTTCCTGGATCGCGCGCAGGCGATGCCCCTGCCGGAGGAAGAGCCACTCCAGGAAGCGGTCGAGCCGGAGGACCTGCCGTTCGAGTAGCGGCGGACATCCTTCATCGATAGGCGTCGTGGGGGTATACTAACCATAACTGTCGGGAGACTACTGCCGAGAAAGAGGTGGTTGAGCAAGTTGGTGAATGAGGACGAGAGTCAAAACCCGGTAGCGGCCGAGGAACCGGAGCCTGAGGCGCCGGTGGTCGGGGAGGCGGAAGGCGAGCGCCCGGTAGAGGCGGCAGCCAGGCCGGAGCGAAGAAGGCCGCGCTATACGTCTCGCCGGAAAGTATGCTTCTTCTGCGTCGAGAAGGTACAGCAGATCGACTACAAGGACGTGGACGCGCTACGCCGTTACCTGTCGGATCGTGGCAAGATCGAGCCCCGCCGGAAGACGGGCACCTGCGCCAGGCATCAGCGGCGACTGACCGTTGCCCTAAAGCGGGCGCGGCATTTGGCGTTGCTGCCGTACACTGCGGAGCATCTCCGGAACACCGGTCCAGCCCCTTCCCGCAGTTGATCCCTCTTCGGCTGACGGAGAGGCAGATGCTTTTATCTCTATTTCGCCCGTTTTCGGGGGAAAGTGAGCATTAGTTACAATGGGCATTTTTGGCCGCGCCCCCTCTGTTGGTGGACCAGGACCCTCGCGCAGGGACAGGCGCCAGTCAGGCGCTCGCTCGCGGTCAAAGACGGGTGCGCGTCGAGAGACCGAGCGCCGCGCTCAGGTGTTCGTCGTGGCGGGCATTATTGTCACTGCCGTCGCCGTGTTAGGCATCGGCGGGTTCGGCTACTATCAGACCAGCATCGCGCCGAAGCATCAGACGGTGCTGAAGGTGGGCGGTCGTAGCTTCAGCATGGGCTACGTCGAAGAACGCCTCCGCTACGAGATACACAACGCGGGCGCCGGTACACTTGCCCAGACGAGTGCACAGTTAGCTGTCTACCAGACTGTCACCGCCCTGGAGAGCGAAGAGGTGAACCGCATCGGCGCCGCCAACGAGAATATCAGCGTCAGCGAGGACGAGATCGACGCCAGGATCCGCCAGGCGCTGGGCGTCGCCGACTCCGCTGACCAGGCGACCTACGCCGAAGCCTATCGAAACGCTGTCCACGACAGCGGTCTTTCCCCCGACCAGTATCGCGAGGTGGTGGCGTCGAAGTTGCTGGAGGACAAGATCAGGCAGAACCTTAGCTCTGCCATCCCGACGACCGCGGAGCAAGTGCGACTGTTCGACATCCAGGTCTCCAACCAGGAAGAAGCGCAGAAAGTTGTCGACCGGCTGGCTGCGGGCGAAGACTTCGCTGCTCTCGTCACAGAGCTGTCGCTCGATTCGGCGACGAAGGACAAGGGTGGAGAGATGGGCTGGACGCCGCGTGGGGCGCTCGAGACCGCGGCCGGCGACGCCGTTTTCGCCCTTGAGCCCGGTCAGTGGAC
>JBGQNJ010000079.1:0-5943 GCA_041501065.1 Dehalococcoidia bacterium | reverse complement strand
GCTGACTGGTGCTGGCAATCTGGTACTGTATCCTCCGCCTAGTGGGAATGCCAAGTGCAACAATCCGCCCGCTGTTGCCCCAAGAGGCATGCGGGCGAGCGTCACTCACTATACCATAGGGCCGCACGCAGGGCAACGGTGCCCTCGGTTGGCGCGGAGACGGAGCGGTGGCATGCAACGCTTGCCTATTCCGCCAGATTCCATTTAGACTGTATATACCGATTCATTCCGGAGGTTCAGGTTTGCCCACTTACGAGTATCGATGCACCGAGTGCGGGCATCAGTATGAGAGGCGCGAAGGCTTCGATGCTCCCGCCGTCCAGCTTTGCCCCCAGTGCCGCGGCGAGTCGCGACGAGTCCTCCACGCACCTCCAATCCTCTTCAAGTCCGGCGGCTTCTACGTGACCGACAATCGCAAGAGCGGTCCTGTCGGCGCTGCGAGCACGTCCAGCGGGTCGAACGGCGACGGCGACGGCGGCGGCGGCGACAAGGCCGACTTCACGGTCGAAGCTGCGCCCCCTGCAAACAGGAATCCGGCCGCCAAGACGCCGGAGAAGTCCTCAGAAGCGGCAGCCGCCAGCTAGAGAGACGCCTTGAAGGCCGTCATCCAACGCGTCACCCGGGCTTCAGTCGAGGTCGACGGCAAGACCGTCGGTGCGATAGGTCGCGGCCTAGTCGTGCTGCTCGGCGTGGCGCAGGGAGACGGCGTCGACGATGCGCGACGCCTCGCCCAGAAGACAGCGGAGATGCGCATCTTCGAAGACGCCGAAGGCCGCTTCAACCTGTCGCTCCTGGACGCCGACGGCGAAGCCCTCGTCGTCAGTCAGTTCACGCTTCTCGCCGATACGCGTCGTGGCCGGCGGCCCAGCTTTGTCGACGCGGCGCCGCCCGAAGCTGCCGAGTCGCTTGTGCGCGAGTTTGAGGAGGCGCTGCGCGGGCTCGGCGTGACGGTCGCCAGCGGTCGCTTTCGCGCGCACATGCAGGTCGAGCTGGTCAACGACGGGCCGGTTACCATAATCCTCGACACGGCGGACTTGCAGCGTCCGCGAAGAGGATAGACGCGAAGTCCGGCGCAACGTATAATTGATGAGATACTTCGCTGCGAATACTTAGACGCGTTGCGAGCATGAAGCGCTCCAGCCTCCTCCGAATCGTCGTTCCCGGGCTGCTCATCCCTCTGTCTCTCGCTCTCCTGGCCTTCGCGCTGCCGTGGACGCGCGGCGACGACTCCAACGTCGGGCTTGCGGACGGGAAGAGCGCCGAGGCGACGCCCTCACCGGAGCCGGTGGACGTGGCGAAGCAGCAGGCTGACGCTCTCGCGTGGTGGGTCGCTGTTGCCACCGCCACGGCGCCGACGCCCACGCCCGAACCTACCGCGACGCCTTGGCCCTCCCCCTACGACGTGGCCGCCGAAGAGCTGCCGACGGCCACAGCGCCGCCGGGCATCAGCTACGGGCCCGACGAACGCTGGGTAGCGGTGAACGTGACGACGCAGCGCGCTTACGCCCTTACTGGCGGCAAGGTCGAGCACGTGGCGCTGGTCACCACCGGCATGCCCGGCTTCGAGACCAAGATCGGCGAGTACCGCATCGGCTATCGCAAGCAGAATGAGACGATGGACTCAGAGACTGTCGGCATTCCGCGCGACGACCCTCTGGGCTACTACCTCACCGACGTCTACTGGACGCAGTACTTCTACCCCACCGTCGCCCTGCACTCCAACTACTGGCAGCCGATCAGCGTCTTCGGGCATGTGGCGTCGAGCCACGGCTGCGTGGGCATGCTGGAGGGCGACGCCAAGTGGTTCTGGGACTTCGCGAGCTACGGGACGCGCGTCGTCGTCTACGGCTGAGAAGGTGCGGGGGCTTGCCGCCGCTCACGGCGGCAATGTCTGGAGGTGGAGCGCTACATCGATCACAAATTCGATGCTGTATTGAACACCGTTGGGGGAAGGCATATTCATCATCGTGCCGTACTCGGTTGGAACATGCCTGCGGAACTCGATGTACCTACGGTAGTCGATGCCCAGCACCGTCAAACGAACCACGTCCTGAAGCTCCTTGACATTCTCTATTGTCCGCCGTGCGAATTCATCGACTACACGCTCATCACGGTTCCGTATCCACCCCCGTATCGGCCAATAGGGCGGACGGCCTTGGAGCAGACGGCCTGACGATGCCTTCTCAAAACGGTCCAATATCACCGTAAACGCCTTCCTCACCTTCAGGGCGGCTTCAGGCAAGCTATGGCCCGCAAGGAGAAGTTGCTCGGCCTCTTTCAGATGCTGCCGGGCCTCCGGGTCTGCAACGTAATCGGTCAAAGAGATTTCCGAGAACCCGATACCGAATAGCGGTGGGCAATTGTCCTCGAAGAACTCCTTGCTCACGATACGGAAGTTCTCGATGGTGGATTCAGCGGGCAAGTTTCCGTGGTGCTTGAGGCCAACTCGTGCCTTGTTGAGGCGACGCATCGACTCTTTGTGCTGCAAATCCTGCTTGAGTTTCTGCTGAAGCAGAGTGAAGTAGTCCATGAACTGGGAGTCAGCCCGGCCGACATTGAAACGATCACATGCCAAGCGAAGGAACAATTCCACCGCGTCATGAAACATCAGCAGGGCTACGGCTTGCATGGGCGAAGGCAAATGGGACTGTGCCATGCCCAAGCGATGGAGGTATGAGACAAAAGCGAGAGAGGCAAGTTCCGTCTGAGTCGGCGGCATCGGAGCGATATGGGAGCGTTTGAGAGGCACGTGTTCTTCCAACTCGACTCTTCCTCGTCGCGCCATTGTAGATGCGACCCGCTGGCCCGTCAATCAGCGGCGCTCGTCGCCAAAGGGCTACTGGAACCCAACTGTAGCGAGAGAGAGAAACTGCGGAGGCTTCGGATCGGCTACGGTACGGGTTCGACTTCCAGGCTGATGTCCAGCGCTGGCGCTGAGTGCGTGATCGCGCCCGCAGAGATGAAGTCGACGCCTGTCTCCGCGACCGCGCGCACCGTCGCCTCCGTGATCCCGCCCGACGCCTCGGTTGTCGCCCGGCCGCGCACCATCTCCACCACCTGACGCATCTCCTCGAGGCCCATGTTGTCGAGCAGCAGGGCGTCGACGCCGGCGTCGAGCGCCTGTCGCGCCTCGTCGACTGACGTGACCTCCACCTCGACCCGCATCTCGGGCGCCTTCTCGCGCAACTGACGGACGGCGCCCGCCGCGTCGCCGCCCGCGGCCTCGACGGCGCGCCAGTGGTTGTCCTTGACGAGGATGCCCGTCGCCAGGTTCCAGCGATGGTTCTGTCCGCCGCCCATGCGCACGGCGTACCGCTCCAGCACCCGAAGGCCGGGCGCCGTCTTGCGGGTATCGAGAATGACGGCCGGCAACCCTTCGACGGCGTCGACAAGACGCGCCGTAGCCGTGGCGACGCCGGACAGGCGCTGTAACAGATTCAGGGCGACGCGCTCGCCGCGGAGGATGGCGTGAACGCGGCCCTCGACCTCGGCGACGACGGTACCCGACCCGACGCGGCTGCCTTCTTCGACGAGCGGCCGGAACGCCAACGACGCGTCGACGGCGCGGAAGACGGTGGCGGCCACCGGCAGGCCCGCGATGACGCCTGCTTGTTTGGCGAGCAGGATGGCCTTGCCCGTGAGGTCGGGCGGGACGAGGGCGCCCGTCGTGACGTCGTCGAAGGCGCCGTCCTCTTCCAGCGCCGCCAGCGCTATCCGCTGTAGGTGCGCTTGGTCCAGGTCGTCGGTCTTAGCCATCTTTGCGAAATACGATGTGTCGAAGCCAGGAGTCGCGCGACTGCGGGAAGTCGGTGCGATAGTGGGCGCCGCGGCTCTCCTCGCGAATAAGCGCCGCCTCGGTGACCAGCCGTCCCGCGAGCACCAGGTTCGCCAGCTCGTGCGAGGGACGGTCGTCAGGCGCGGGCAGCCCGCTCTGAGTCGCGGCCAGGGCCTCGCGGGCCCGCGTCAGCGACTCTTTGCTGCGTATGATGCCGACGTCCTCCCACATCAGCGCTTGCAGCCCCGGCCGGTCGAGCGGCGGCGCAGCGTTCGTTGTGGGGGAGAGAAATGTAGGGGAGGACTTCAGTCCTCCCGTTCGACGAGGGCCGATCTCCATCGTTACGAGCGGTTCCGGCAGCGATATTGTGTCGGCCGGCGACAGCGGGTCGGGGCCCTCGCCGCTCACCGTCCTGGCCACGGCACGGCGCGCGAAGACGACGGTCTCCAGCAAGGAGTTGCTCGCCAGGCGGTTGGCGCCGTGGACGCCTGTGCAGGCGACCTCGCCGCAGGCGTAAAGGCCGCGCAGGTTCGTCTCTCCCCAGGTGTTGGTGCGAACGCCGCCCATCATGTAGTGGGCCGCTGGCGAGACGGGTATCGGCTGGCGCGTGATGTCCAGGCCGTGGTCGAGGCAGAAGCGGTAGATCTGCGGGAAGCGGGCGCTGACCTTCTCCGGCGGCAGGTGCGTCACGTCGAGGCAGACGTGGTCGTCGCCGCTGCGCGTCATCTCGGCGACGATCGCACGGGCGACGACGTCACGCGGCGCGAGGTCCTTCTGCGGGTGGTAGTCGCTCATGAAGGCCCGTCCTTCGGCGTTGCGGAGCACTCCGCCTTCGCCGCGCACGGCCTCGGAGATGAGGAACGCCGGCACGCCGGGCAAGCGCAATGCCGTCGGGTGGAACTGGATGAACTCCATGTCCGTTATCTGCGCGCCGGCGCGATATGCCAGGGCGACGCCGTCGGCGGTGGCGACGTCGGGGTTCGTGGTGACCTTGTAGAGATGGCCCGCGCCGCCTGTCGCCAGGATGACGAAGCGGGCGTCGAATCGCTCGCGGCCGCCGGAGCGCGCGTCGATGGCCCGCACGCCGCGGACAACCCCGTCCTCCGTCAGTATCTCCTCGACGAGGCAGTACTCGCGGACGGTGACGGCGGACATTCGCGCGAGGCTGCTCAGCGATAGCTCGATGTGCTCGCCCGTGGAGTCGCCGCCGGCGTGGAGGACGCGGGCGCGGCTGTGGGCGCCCTCGCGGCCGAGCGCGACGTGACCCTCGACGCTGTCGAACGGCACTCCGAAGCGCACCAGGTCGGCGATGCGTTCCGTCGCTTCGCCGGTGAGGATGCGGGCGGCCTCTTCGTCGACGAGGCCGGCGCCGGCGGCGATGGTGTCACGCAGGTGCAGCTCCGGCGAGTCGTCCGGCCCTACGGGCGCAGCGATGCCGCCCTGGGCATGCTTCGTGTTGCACTCGTCGATGGAGCCCTTGGTGAGGATGAGGACGCTGCCGTGGTTCTGGGCGAGCAGCGCCGCAAACAGCCCGGCGATGCCCGACCCGACGATTACGTAGTCGTACTGCATTGAACTACTGCTTCTCGCTCAGCGTTTGAAGACGCCGTAGGCCAGGCTTTCGAGCCTGGCCATGGATCAGACGCCGAGGCTGGAAAGCCTCGGCTACGATATCCTTCATCAGGCTATTGCCAGCATGCGTTCGAGGGCGAGCTTCCCCCAGCGCGCCGTCTCCGGCTCCACCGTCACGCGGTTCACGACCTCGCCCGCGACGAGCCGCTCCAGCACCCAGCACAGGTACGCGGGATGGATGCGGTACATCGTGGAGCAGGGGCACGGATCGGGGTCCAGCGAGAGCACGGTCTTGTCGCGATGCCCGCGGGCCAGCCGGCTGACCAGGTTGATCTCCGTGCCGACGGCCCAGCGACTGCCCGCCGGCGACTCGCTGACGGCGCGGATGATGTGCTCGGTCGACCCGTAGCTGTCCGCCGCCTCGACGACCTCCAGCCGGCACTCCGGGTGCACGACAACGCGGACGCCTGGGTATTGATCGCGAACGCGTCGAACATGGTCGATGGTGAAGCGCTGGTGGACGCCGCAGTAGCCGTTCCAGAGGATTACGCGGCTGTCGCGCAGCGTCGCGATGTCGTTCCCGCCCAGGCTGCCCG
>JBGQNJ010000078.1:0-5950 GCA_041501065.1 Dehalococcoidia bacterium | reverse complement strand
TATGATTGCTAGAACGGTCTGGCGAGACGCCCGACCTACGTGGATGGGGAATACGAAAAACGCGCGGGGCTAAACGGAGCCATCGCCCCGTCCGGCGGACCGTCGATTATTGACCGCGCGATAAGGCGGCCCGTTATCGGCGAGAGGAGGATGCCGTTGCGATAGTGCCCGGTCGCGACGCTGACGCCCTTCCAGCCGGGCAGCGGCCCCAGCAGCGGCAGGCCGTCGGCGGAACCGGGGCGCAGGCCGGCCCAGCTATCGACGGGCGCGAGCGCCCCTACCCGCGGCGCCAGCGACGACGCCATCGCCGCCAGACCGCGCAGGCCGGCGGCCGTCGTGCGACGCCGGAAGCCCACTCGCTCGACCGTCGCCCCTGCAAAGACAAGCCCGTTCGCCTTCGGCACGAGGTAGCCGGCGCTCCCCCAGAGGATGTGTCGCGGCGCGCTCCTCGACGGAAGCGCCAGCATCTGGCCGCGCACCGGGAACACCGGCAGGTCGACTCCCAACGACGCCGCAAGCCTCCCCGTCCAGGGCCCGGCGGCGAGGACGACGTGCCCGGCCGCGAGGTTGCCGCTGGCGGTTCGCACGCCCGTGACGCGGCTGTTGCGCATCAGCAGCCCGCTGATGCGCAGATGGCGGCGAAGCGTCGCACCATGGATAGCGGCCGCTCGCGCCAACGCCTGCGTCAGGCGGTCGGCATTCACCTGGTGCTCCTCCGGCGAGTAGAGGCCACCCCTGACATACGGTGACAGCCCGGGCTCGAAGGCGCGAAGGTCGTCGGGATTGAGCCAGTGCAGAGGCAGGCAGGGCGAGCAAGGGGCAAGGTCGCGCAGGCGCCGCTCTTCCGCGTCGTCGAAGGCGACGCGCAGAATCCCCGACGTCAGGTATTCGATGTCGATGCCGGTCTCTTCCCGAAGCGTCGCGGCGAGCGCGGGAAACATGCGCAGGCTCTCGACGCACAACTGCTGGAACGGGCCGGCGTCCTCCACCTCGGCCAGCGGCGCCAGCATGCCCGCCGCCGCGCCCGACGCCTCGCCGCCGATCTCACCGCGCTCGACGACGTCGACCCGTACGCCCTCGCGGGCAAGACAATACGCTATAGCGCAGCCGATGACGCCGCCGCCAACGACGATCACGTCAGGAAAACGATTCGATGCCATGGGAATCTCGTCAGCCGCCGCCGACCATGCGCACGATCTCGACGCTGTCGCCTTCGCGCACGGTCACGTTCGCGTGCTGGTCGCGCGGCACGACCTCGCCGTTACGGGCCACGGCGACGGCGCGTGGGTCGATTTCCAGCGCCTGCAGGAGGCCGGCGAGGTCGACCTCGGCCTCGATCTCGCGCTGCCTGCCGTTGACGGTGACAGCGATCACGCGCCCGCCTTTGCCCGCTCCATGAGACGGTCGCGCCAGGCCTCGCCCATCGCCTGTGTGAGGGCTTCCGCCGCGGCCCGGGGGTCGTCGGCGCCGCAGATGGCGGAGATGACGGCCACTCCGGCGGCGCCGGCGCGAATCACTTCGCCGGCGTTCTCCGGCGTGATGCCGCCGATGGCAATTACCGGCAGCGGCACGGACTCCGCTATCTCCTTGATCAGCGCCGTGCCCACCGGCGTCGCCTTCGGCTTAGACGAAGTCTCGAAGACGGGCCCGACGATGACCATGTCCGCGCCGTCGCTCTCCGCCTGCTGTGCGGCCTCGACGCTGTGCACGGAGCGGCCGAGCAGGGCGTGGCGGCCCAGCACCCAGCGCGCGACCGAAGTCGGCAGGCCCTTCTCCGGCAGTTGCGCGCCGTCCGCGCCGCACGCCTGCACGATGTCGAGGCGATCGTTTATCAGCAGAAGGGAGCGGTTTTTCGTGATCGCGCGCATCCGCACGCCCAGCGCGAACAGCTCTCCCGCCGGCAGGTCCTTCTCCCTGAGCTGCACGACGTTGGAGCCGCCGTCGATCGCCTGCGAAACGACGTCCTCCAACGGCTTGTCGCCGCACACCTTGCGGTCGGTGACGAAGCAGAGACTGGGCAGCCGCAGGCGTCCCATCCTGCTGGTCATGAACGTGGTCATCCGTTACCTCCAGTCGTCGCCGGACGGCCTGGCACGCCCTCCGCAGGGCTGCTCGCCGCGGCGTAACGTTTCTTGGGGATGCGACCGGCCAGGTACGCCTGTCGCCCGGCCTCGACGCCCTTGCGCAAAGCGTCGGCCATGAGCGCCGGGTCGCCCGCTTCGGCAAGGGCCGTGTTCATGAGAACGGCGTCCGCGCCCAGCTCCATCGCCAGCGCGGCGTCCGACGGCGCGCCGAGGCCCGCGTCCACGACAACCGGCACGGTCGCCTGCTCGACGATGATGCGGATCTCCTCGGCCGTCAGTATGCCCTGGCCAGAGCCGATGGCCGAGCCGAGGGGCATGACCGTCGCGCAGCCGGCTTCTTGCAGATGGCGCGCCAGCACCGGGTCGGCGTGAATGTACGGCAGGACCACGAAGCCCTCGCCGACGAGCGTCTTCGCGGCCTCGAGCGTCGCGACGGGGTCGGGCAGGAGGTACTTGGGGTCCGGCACGACCTCCAGCTTCACCCAGTTGGAGCCGGTCACCTCGCGACCGAGCCGCGCCGTGAACAGCGCCTCCTCGACGGTCCGGCAGGCGGCGGTGTTCGGCAGGATTGTGTACTTGCTCCAGTCGATGAAGTCGAGGAGCGTCTTCTTGCCGGGGTCGTCGAGGTCGAGGCGGCGGATGGCGACGGTCACGATCTCCGCGCCCGACGCGTCGAGCGCCGCGACCATCTCCTCCGGCGTCCGGTACTTGCCGGTCCCGACGAGGAGCCGCGACCGGAACCTCTTGCCCGCTATCTCCAGGTAGTCTTCCATCGTTCGTGCCTCTTCTAAGCGATGCCGCCGCGCGACACCCCTGAACCTTCCGCTAAGCCCTCCGCCAGCCGAAGGACGTTCGGCCAGACGTTGTAGCGGCCGACCTCCTCCGGCGACACCCAGGCGTACCGGACGACTTCCTCGTTGGGCGCGAAGTCGTCGCCCGACAGCGAAGCCGTGTAATGCATCAGGATGAAGACTGCGCCCTCGGGTCCCGCCCAGTCGATATCCACGCTGTGCGGCGCGACGATCTCGCACTCCACGCCCAGCTCCTCGAACACCTCGCGACGCAGTGTCTCCTCTGCCGACTCGCCCTTCTCGACGAACCCCGAAGGCAGCCCCCAGCGGCCCCAACGGTCTTCGAGCAGCAGCAGCCGCCCGTTGCGGACGACGACCGCTGCCGCCGCGAGGATTGCCGTGTACTTGGGGTAGGCCAGCTCCATCAGGCGTCCCCTTCCGGCGGCGATGCCTCGCTCATCTGATGGCTGATGCGCATGGGGCAGAACTTGGGCCCGCACATCGAGCAGAAGTTGCCCGACTTCGGGTAGCCTTCGGGCAGGCTCTCGTCGTGCATGCGGCGCGCCGTCTCCGGGTCGAGCGATAGCGCGAACTGCTGCTCCCAGTCGAAGGCGTAGCGGGCCCGCGACATCGCGTCGTCGCGGTCGCGCGCGCCCTTTCGCCCTCGGGCGACGTCCGCAGCGTGGGCGGCGATCTTGTAGGTCACGACGCCCGTCATCACGTCCTCCAGAGTCGGCAGGCCGAGGTGCTCCCGCGGCGTCACGTAGCAAAGGTAGCTGGCGCCGGCGTAAGCCGCCAGCGTCGCGCCGATTGCCGACGTGATGTGATCGTAGCCGGGCGCGACGTCGGTGACCAGGGGTCCGAGGACGTAGAAGGGCGCGCCGTGGCAGACCTCCTGCTGGCGCTTCACGTTCATCTCGATCTGGTCGAGCGGCACGTGGCCGGGGCCTTCGATGATCACCTGCACGTCCTTCGCCCAGGCGCGCTGCGTCAGCTCGCCCAGCGTCTCCAGCTCGGCGAACTGCGCGTCGTCGCTGGCGTCGATGAGCGAGCCCGGCCGCAGGCCGTCGCCGAGGCTGAGTGTCACGTCATAGCGGCGGGCGATGTCGCACAGGTCGTCGAAATGCTCGTAGAGGGGGTTCTGGCGGTTGTGCCTCACCATCCACTGCGCCAGCAGCCCGCCGCCGCGACTGACGATGCCGGTGACGCGCTTCTGCGCCAGGGGGACGTGCTCCCGCAGGATGCCGCAGTGCACCGTCATGAAGTCGACGCCCTGCTCCGCCTGGTGCTCGATCATGTCGAACAGGTCCTCGACGGTCATGTCCTCCGGGCGCTCCAGCTCCGCCGCGACCTGGTAGATGGGCACCGTGCCCACCGGCAGCGGGCTGGCCCTGATAATCGCTTCGCGGATGGCGTCGATGTCACCGCCGGAGCTGAGGTCCATCACCGTGTCGGCGCCGAAGTTGACCGCTACCTGCAGCTTGCACAGCTCCGTCTCGATGTCCGACGACAGCGCGGAGTTGCCGATGTTGGCGTTTATCTTCACGCTGGCGACGACGCCGATGCCGATAGGGCTGAGGCCGGTGTGGTTGACGTTCGCCGGTATGGTCAGCCGGCCCGCCGCGACCTCCTGTCGCACCAACTCCGGATCCAGTCCTTCCTTCTCCGCGACGACACGCATCTGCTCGGTGACGATGCCACCGCGGGCATAGCTCATCTGCGTGCCTGTTCCATTGTGAGTCCCTTTCGACATGTCAGGCCTCCGCCGCAACTCCCGCGGCCTACGCTAGTGACCGCCTTCGATATCCTGCCAGTAGCGAAAGAAATGGTGCACGGGCCCGTGTCCGCGGCCCAGTGGATAAGACATCTGCATCGCTTTCGTGACGTAGGCCTTCGCCATCGCCACCGCCTGTCGGGGTGCGGAGCCCTTCGCCAGCGACGCCGCTATTGCCGCCGCGAAGGTGCAGCCGGTGCCATGCGTATTCTCGGTGTCGACTCGCGCCGCCGCGAAGTCGTGATAGTGCTGCCCATCGTAGAAAAGGTCGATCGCGGGCCCCGTCGCGTCGCCGCCCTTGATGACGACGTTGCGTGCGCCCATGTCGACGATCTCCCGCGCCGCTTGCCGGATGTCTTCGGGACCATCGAGACGGCGTCCGACCAGCGCCCCCGCTTCGTCGACGTTAGGTGTGACGACGAGGGCCAGCGGCAGCAGCCTCTCGCGAAGGGCATCGATGCCGCCGTCCGCCAGCAGCGCGCTCCCATCCGACGCCGCCAGCACCGGGTCGAGCACGAGCTGCGTCAGACCGTGCTCCCGCAGCTTCGACACGACGACGTCGATGACGGCAGCGCTGCCTAGCATGCCGGTCTTCACCACGTCGGCGCCGATGTCGTCGACGACGGCATCGATCTGCGCCGCCACCATCTCCGGCGACGCCGCTTCGACGCGGCGGACGCCCTGCGTGTTCTGGGCGGTAATCGCCGTGATGACCGACGTGCCGTAGACGCCGAACGCAGCGAACGTCTTCAGATCGGCCTGGATGCCGGCGCCGGCGCTGGAGTCGGAGCCGGCGATTGTCATGACGGTCTTCACGGATATGCCTCGCGCAATACAAAAAGCGCCAACCGCCTACGGGACGGGTAGCGCTTCAACCAACGTTTCCGCTGCTCCCTACGCCGGCATTACCCGGGTCAGGTTCAAACGGTCGGTGGCGGGCGGCCACCCTCTCAGCCGGGCCCCTCGCCTCAGGCGAGTCCCCCAGCTCCCGAAAGCCTTGCTAAGCATCATCATACTCCATCGGGAGGGGGCAGGACAACGCAGTATGCCATCGAGTCCGCTTGACCCCCGCATCACAGCCCTCCTACAATGCGCTTGCCCATGAATCCTGCCGCTCGCAGAGGATGACGTGTCGCAGGACGCCGACAGCCTGAAGGCCCGCGTTGTCGACGAGGTCGAGGCGCAGCGGGATGCTCTCGTCGACCTCAGCCACCGCATCCACGACAACCCCGAGACCGGCTTCCAGGAAGAGAACGCCTGCCGCTGGCTCTGCGATTACCTGCAAGAGCACGGCTTCCGCG
>JBGQNJ010000077.1:0-5950 GCA_041501065.1 Dehalococcoidia bacterium | reverse complement strand
ATATGGCTTCGGAGTACTGCAACTGCGCGATCGACGAGCTGCTGCAGAACCTCGACTCCTCCCAGATCGCGGACATTGCGCTATCCGGCGACACGGACCTGCCGCCGGACGTCGAGGAGGAGCTGATGAACGCTGTCCTCGACTGCATCGACAAGCTGATGCAATAGAGACCACATACCGTCAAGACCGTTTTTGGGCCGGCGCCGCAAGGCGCCGGCCCCTTGTTGTCGGTGAGTTGCGCCGTCGGGCGGGCGATGGGATATTGAGGTTGAACGCCGCACGGAAAGGATGAAGCCATGGCCGATTGCCTATTCTGTCGAATGGCGTCGGGAGAGATGAAGGTCGAGAAGCTGTATGAGGACGATCTCCTGTTCG
The DNA here is from genome assembly GCA_041501065.1 of Dehalococcoidia bacterium. Classification (GTDB taxonomy): domain Bacteria; phylum Chloroflexota; class Dehalococcoidia; order DSTF01; family JALHUB01; genus JALHUB01. Next base: position 5,575 of record JBGQNJ010000077.1, on the reverse strand, counting down.
CGATCGACGACATCAACCCGCGGGCGCCGGTGCACTTCCTGGTCATACCCAAGGAGCACATCCCGTCGCTGCCCGACCTGACGGAGGCCCAGACGCCGCTCCTCTTCCACATGATCCAGGTCGCGAAGAAGCTCGCCGTCGACAAGGGGATCGCGGAAAGCGGCTATCGCGTGGGGATAAACGTCGGCCGCGAGGGTGGGCAGATCATCATGCATCTGCACATGCACGTCCTGGGCGGTCGCGTCCTGCGCGACGAGGGCTGACGTGACGGAGCCGGTCGAAGAGGCGCTGCGCCGGGAGCTGGAGCGGCTGCCCGAAGAGGTTCGCGCGCACGTCGAACGCGTGCTCGGCGAGGCGCTGCGACTGGCGGCTCGACGCGGCGTCGACGCGTCGAAGGTGCGGCCGGCGGTGCTTGGGCACGACCTCCTGCGGGTGACGCCGCGCGAGGAGCTGCTGCGCCTGGCAGGCGAGACGGGACACGAGCCGAACGAGGCGGAGCGCGCCGAGCCGCTGCTCCTGCACGGGCGGATCGCGGCGGCGCTGTTGCGCGAGCGCTTCGGCATCGACGATGCGGACGTATTGAACGCCGTGCGCTACCACACGACGGGTCGCGCCGGGATGTCGGAGGTCGAGAAGGTGGTCTTCCTCGCCGACAAGACGGAGCCCGACGAACTGGCGCACTATCCGGAGTGGCGCGAGGTGCATGACCTGGCGCAGGACGACCTCGATGCGGCGATGCTGCGGGCGCTGGAGCTGTACTTGGAGCGGGCGCGTCGCGAGGGGTGGACGGTGCACCCGGACGTTGTGTCGGCGCGGGAGTATTTTCGGAAATCGTAGCCTAGTCTAGGCGCACGCGTAGGGGCGCATCGCGATGCGCCCCTACATAGCCGACGCCATTCGATGCGACGAAGATAGTGACATTCCCTGATTGACGGACTAGGACAGATGTTCTATTCTTCTTCCCATCCCTCCTCCTGAGAACCCTCCGAGGGTAACAACCAGACGACAACGAGGGGCTCCAAACACACCCGTGGAGACGAAATGCCGGACGTGCTCGTCCTGGTACAGGACATCGTCACCATCGCCTGCGGGGGCTTCAACGCCGCCTACTTCGCGACTCGCTGGGCCGAAACAGGCGCGCGCGCGTCGCACCGAGTCGCGGCCGCGGCGCTGACGCTGCTGAACGCGGCAATCGCCCTGGAGAGCGTCTTCTTCCTGGCGATGTACTGGACCTATCGCTGGCAGGGCGCCGTCGACCGGTTCTTCTGGCCGCCGGCCTGGCTCTCGGCGCGACTGCTACTGCTCGTCGGCACGGCGTTCATTTCGGCGCTGATCCTGCGAGAGCGCGCTTCGGCGCAGCGCTAGATAGGGTGCCGCCGAGACTGGAAAGTCTCGGCTACGTGGTTTGTTAACGATCTCTAGAGGGGTGAGGGAATGTCTCGATTGGCGATTGCGGTGGAAAGGCAGGAGTGGACGGTCGTCGCGCTGTACCTGCTGCTGGGCGTCGCGGAGGTAGCGGCAAAGCTGCCGCCGGACGCTGTGACCGGCCTGCTCGAGTTGCTGGAAGGCCCGCCGCGTGGCCGCAGGTAAGGGAAAGCGAGGAGGGCGCTGCCGGCGACCGTCGGAGGTCGACGCCTTCTACGACTCGGCGGTGCCGGAGGGCGACAGGGTCGCGCTGGCGGTCGCGCGCGAGGTCGAGGGGCTGGACCAGGAGATCGCCGTGCTGCGGGTGCGGCTGCGACGGGCCCTTGAGGACCACCCGGAGAACATGACGCTCATGATTAAGGGGGTCGAGCTGCTGGTGAAGGCGCTGGCCGCCAACTATCGACTCTCGAAGGACGGCAAGGCCGAGCTCTCGGCCAGCATCGAAGCGATGTTGAACGAATACGACCCGATGACACGCCCGGAGGCGCAGCGTGACGTTGTCGCAGGCGAAGACAACTGAGGAGACCAGGCCGCAGCGTCGCACCGCGCGCAGGCCGGGCGGCCGCAGCAGCAGCGCCGCCTTCCACGCCGTCGTCGAAGAGCGGCTGCGCAGCCTGGAGAAGCAGCTCGACGAGGTGAAGGGGCGCGTGAACGGCCTCATCTTCCTGATCGTCGGCGTCGTGATCACGCAGGTCGTGCTAAGGCTGGTGCAATGACTACCGCCGTCGAAAGCAGCCCGCTGGCGCGCTATCGCCTTCGCCCCTACCAGGTGGAGGTGGCGCGCGCGGTGCTGGACAGCGTGTTCAATCGTCGCGGCCTGACGATATCAGTGGAGATGGCGCGGCAGGGCGGCAAGAACGAGCTGTCGGCGCAACTGGAGGCGTTTCTGCTGGTGGCGAACATGCTGCGCAGCGTCGACTCCGTGAAGTGCGCGCCGACGTTCGAGCCTCAGTGTCGCATCAGCATGCGGCGCCTCTGGACGCGGCTCGGCGAGTTCGGGCTGGCGTCGATTTCGACGCGACAGCAGGGCCGGTCGATTACCGTCGGGAAGGCGCGGCAGCTCTTCCTCTCCGCCGAGCCGGAGTCGAACGTCGTCGGCCACACCGCGCACGTGCTGCTGGAGGTCGACGAGGCGCAGGACGTGGACGGCGAGAAGTTCGACAAGGAGTTCCGCCCGATGGCCGCCTCCAGCGGCGCGACGACGGTGCTCTACGGCACGGCCTGGGACGACCGCACGCTGCTGGAACGGACGAAACAGGCCAACCTGGAAGCGGAGCGTCGCGACGGCATCCGCCGCCACTTCGAGTACGACTGGCAGCGGGTCGCGCGGCACAACGCGACCTATGCCCGGTTCGTCGAATCGGAGCGGCAGCGCCTGGGCGAGAGCCATCCCCTGTTCCTCACGCAGTACTGCCTGCGACCGGTCAGCGGCGGCGGCCGTCTATTCAGCCGCCAGCAATGTGCCCAGCTCCAGGGCGAACACGCCCGTCAGGCATCGCCGAAGGCCGGCGAGATGTACGTCGCGGGGCTCGACGTCGCCGGTCAGGAGTTCGACGCCTCGTCGAATGCCCGGCGCGACAGCACCGTCCTTACGATCGCCCGTGTCTCGCATCCCCCGCGCGCATCACTCGTGCAGGAGCCGCGACTCGAAGTCGTCGAGCACTACGCCTGGACCGGCGAGCCGCACGATGCCCTCTTCGAGCGCCTAGTCGACGTGCTGGGGCGCTTGTGGCGCGTCCGCCGCGTCGCCGTCGACGCCACGGGCCTGGGCGAGACGCTGGCGCGATTGCTGGCGTCGGCGCTGGGCGAGCAGGTCGTGCGGCCAATTCGCTTCACGGCGGAGAGCAAGTCGCGGCTGGGCTACGGCCTGCTGGCGGCGGTGAACGGCGGCCGCCTGCGGATGTACGCCGGCGACGGCTCCGACGAGTACCGCGAGTTCCGGCAGCAGGCGGAGCGGGCGCGCGTGGCCTATCGCGCGAACCAGACGATGAACTTCTTCGTCGACCCCGCGGAGGGGCACGACGACTACGTGATGAGCCTCGCCCTCGCGGTGGAGGCATCGGCCGGCAGCAGGCCGCGGGCCGCTCGAGGGCGAATTCGGGAGAGCGCGTGAGATGACGCAGCTTGAGATGACGAACGCGGAGGACGATTCGACGAACGGCTGTGACGAAGCGCCGTCGGTGCGGCTCGACGCCTTGCCGGAGAACGTGCGCTACCGCGACGAGGGCTGCGACCTGTCGCCGTCATGCTTGAACTGCCGCCTGCCAGTCTGCCGCTACGACCACCCGGCGGGAACGCGTCGCCTGCGCACGCTGGGCCGCGACGAGGAGATCGTGCGGCTGCGGCGTCGCGACCGCCTGCCAATCGACGCACTGGCGCGTCGATTCCACGTATCGCGGCGCACCGTGTTCCGCATCCTCAGGCGCTGCGACCCCCTCGTCATCGACCGTCGCTGCGGACCCAACAGCAAAGGAGCTTCCCTATGACCAGCTTGACGATACCCCAGCAGCTCGCCCGCCTCGACGCGACGCGCCTCCGCGCATACGCGGACAACCTCGCCTTCTACCAGGGAGAGCAGTGGCCGGACAGCCGTCGCAACCGGCGGGAGCGACGCCTCGTCTTCAACTACGCGAAGGCGCTGATCGAGAAGACGACGTCGTACCTGATGACGGGGCTGAACTTCGCCGTCGACCCGGTCGATGAGACGCCGGAGGCGCAGGAGACGGCTCGGCGCGCGGAGAAGGCGCTGCTCGACGTCTACGACGCGAACCAGCTCGCGCAGCTCGACTTCGAGACGGAACTGGACGCGGCGGTCCTCGGCGACGGCGTCTTCAAGGTGACCTGGGACACGGCGGAGCGGCGCGTGCGCGTCTCGGCGCCGGACGTGCAGGGCATCTTCGTCTGGTGGCTCGGCGACGACACGTCGCGCATCTGGCGCGTGGCCAGCCGTTATTCCCTGCTGCCGGAAGAGGTCGAGATGCTGTACGGCGTGACGCCGGCGAAGTCGCGGGCGAAAGGCTCGGAGGTCGTCGAGGTGTGGACGGAGCAGGAGTTCGAGCTGTGGGTCGACAACGTGCGCATCGAGCAGAAGGCGAACCCGTACGGCTTCATTCCCTTCGTCGTCTACCCGAACCTGCGCGAGCCGAAGCAGTTCTGGGGCGTCTCCGACGTGCCCGCGATCAGCGAGTCGGTGCGGGAGCTGAACCGCGCGCTGTCGCAGCTATCGATGATACTGGAGCTGTCGGGGAACCCGATCGCCGTGCTGGAGAACGTCGGCGAGTCGCAGGACATCGCGGTGCAGCCGGGCGCGGTGTGGGAGCTGCCGGAGAGGGCGCGGGCGTACCTGCTGGACCTGCTGCAAGGCGGCGGCGTGAAGCTGCACGTCGACTACGTCGACCTCATCTACCGCACGCTGCACGACCTGGGCGAGTCGCCGCGGACGGCGTTCGGCGAGAACCGCGCCGGGCTGTCGGGCGTGGCGCTGAACGTGGAGATGGACCCGCTGCTGAAGAAGGTGCAGCGAAAGCGGCTGGTCCGGAGCGCGGCCTACCGCAAGCGCTGCGAGATGGTGCTGCGACTGCTGGAGCAGTTCACGGGCGTGTCATACGCGCCGTATCGCGCGCGGGTCATCTGGGGGCCGGTGCTGCCGGAGGACCGCAGCCGGCTGGTCGAGGACGAGGTGCGACTGGTGCAGGCGGGCGTGCACTCGCGGCGTCGCGCGGCGAACGAGCTAGGCGTGGAGGACCCGGAGGAGGAGTATCGGCGGTGTCAGGAGGAGCAAGGAACTAGTCCACGGCTTCCCGCTGCAGGTTAAGTGCTAGTAGGCGCTTGACGAGGGACCCATTGCGGCCCCACAGCCTCAGTCCAGGGGAATCAAGTACCACCATATTGTGAGGCTGTGGGGTGCTCTGTTATTTCGCGTAGTTGCTCGCGCCTGCCCAGTCGATGAGGACGACCGGCTCATCTCCGACGACCCAAGCATCGTGTCCGGATGGAAGGGCGCTCACCTCCCCCGGGCCGACCTCGAACTCGGTGCCATCCGCCATGAGGACGTGCAGGCGTCCGGACAAGTGGTACTGGAAATGAGGCGCCTCGCACCATTCGGTCCCGGCGATGGGCTTCACGTGCTTGGACCACCTCCAGCCCGGCT
>JBGQNJ010000076.1:0-5963 GCA_041501065.1 Dehalococcoidia bacterium | reverse complement strand
GTCCACTTCACTACCGAAAGCTCATTCATTGTCGCGGATTGGCTGCTGCGACAGGTCCTTGCGGCTACGAGCGGCGTCGACGACACTTTGCCAGAATTCGACGGGATGGCGAGCTTTGCGCCAACCCGCGTGCTGACCTTGGGCGATTCAGTCGCGCTCTCAATGGCTCCCGGACTCGACGAAGTTGCGCCCCAGTACAACATCTCCGTATGGCACAGGCCCATGGTTGGTTGCGGCTTCCTCGACGTCGACAAGGAGTACGGCTACGACGGCAAGGTCTCCACTGACACCGCGGATAGGTGCCGGACCTGGCGCGAAACATGGCCCTCTGCCATTAGCGACCTCGACCCGGACATCGTCATCATGGTGTTCGGAGCACTGGATAGCCTGGACCGGTTCGTGGACGGCGAAACGCTGGCGACCGGGACGCCCGAGTGGGAGGCCCATGTATCGGACGGGCTGGCAAAGCAGGTTGAGGCGCTTTCCTCGCGCGGCGCGAAGGTGGCCCTGGCTACCTTCCCCTGCTCGAAGCCGGTGGCGTGGGCATTCCTGCCCGAACCCGACAAGTACGAAGAAGAAACCCTGCGACGCATCGACGACCTGAATGCGGTCTACCGGCGATTCGCCGAGCAACACCCTGAAAAGGTCACGCTGATTGACCTGAACCACTTCGCCTGTCCGGAAGGAAGCTTCAGCGACCTCATCATCGAGGGAGTGAGGATGCGAGAGGACGGTCTCCACTTCACCACGCAAGGTTCGAGCGTCGTGGCCCGCTGGCTGGCGCCGCAACTCGTGGACATAGCGCGCGGGAGCCACTAGAGCGTCAGGGGTCCGACCAAGGAGCAGGAGATGACAGAGCAGCCGGAGGGAGGTCTTGCCCCCGGGACGCTGGCGGTCCTGTCGTCGACGCCGCGGGTGTTTCATGCTCTCTTCGACGGGCAGCCTGAGGAAGCCCTGAGCCGTCCCGGCGACGAGGGATGGTCTCCAAACGACGTTCTGGCGCACCTCATATCGATACAGGGGCCCGCGCTTGTCGACCGCGTGAGGGCCATACTGGACGGTGACTTGCCCCTGCTCCCGGATGCCGATGAGCACAAGATCCTGGCGGCGTCCGGCCTTCGCGGCCGCCCCGCGCGCGAGCTTCTCCAGATGTTCACCGAGCGACGGGCGCAGGCGATGCTCCTTCTGGAGCGAATGCAACCCGAAGACCTGCGCCGCCGCGGCCGCCACGAGCTAGCGGGCGAGGTGAGCGCGGCGGACGTCATCCATCATATGGCCTACCACGATTTGCTCCACGTCGCCCAGGCGGCCGGCCTTCTGGCCGAACCCATCGAGCGTCGTCGCGGCGCGATGCGCGAAGCTTTCCCCATCTGAGTCGCACCCGCGACTCCGGCTCGACCGTCGGGGTCGTTCGACGCACAATCCCGTTCTGCGAAGAGACCGGAAGAACGATGCCCGAACCACAACGGGGATTGACCTCTTCGCCCTTCTCCCTGCACAGTGTCTGAAACCGCTGATACTCCCGCCGAAACCAGGGACGGAACGAAAGGAGACCCCCAGAATGGCAGACGGCAATCCAACCGTGGTCGAGGTAAGTGAGAGACTTGCCAATCCCGCGCCTCTCGGCCTTGCGGCCTTCGGGCTCACGACGCTCGCCCTGAACGCGTTCAACGCCGGCCTCGTCGACAAGAGCTCCGAGGGGTTGGTCTGGTCCCTCGGTATAGCCTTCGGCGGGGTCGCCCAGTTCGCCGCGGGCATGTGGGAGGCGAAGAAGAACAACACGTTCGGCTTCACTGCCTTCAGCGCCTTCGGCGCCTTCTGGGTATTCCTGGCCCTTGTCAACATTTTTACGAAGACAGGGGCAATCGAGCCGGTGGCCGCGGAGGGCAAGTCGCTATTCCTCGTCTGCTGGGGGATATTCGCCGCCTACCTGACGGTGTGCACCTTCGGCATCTCGCGGGCGCTTCAGGTAGTATTCGTGCTGCTCACGGTGCTCTTCTTCGGCCTGGCAATCGGCGTCCATGAGCCCAACGGCAACTTCATGCACGCCGTCGGCTGGGAGGGGATGCTGACAGCCGGAGCCGCGCTCTACACCTACTTTGCGATCCTCCTTCAGGAGACGTGGGGTCGCGAGGTGTTGCCGCTCGGTGTCGTCAAGCCCGCGGCGAGCTCGGCGAAGTCAAAGTAGCGTCGGGGAGCGCCGCGCGCTCCGTGCACCAAGCTTGTTCGCGATGACCCTGCGAGCGCCTGCCCAAAGATGCCCGGGCTCGCGAAGGGGATCGCGGAAGATCCGCAATGGAATCTGACAGCGCCGCACATGAATTGAGATCACTCCGGGCAACCGTCGTGCGGTCGACGGCGGAGATGGACGATGCCCTCAGCGTGCGCCGCGCCGTCTTCGTCGCCGAGCAGGGTGTCACGGAGGCGGAGGAGATCGACGCCTACGACGGCGACCCCCGACAGGTGACGGCCGCCGTACACGTCGTCGCCTACCTGGACGGGCTGCCAGCCGCGACGGGCCGTCTCCTCCTTAACGCGCCGGACGGCGAGAACGCGCACATTGGGCGCATCGCCGTGCTCCGCGAGCATCGACGCCGCGGGCTCGGCAGAGCCGTCATGCTGGCGCTCCAGGACGAGGCGCGACGCAGGGGTTATCGCGGCGCGACGGTCGCGGCGCAACTCCAGGCCATCCCCTTCTACGAGAGCCTCGGCTACGTGGCTTACGGCGATGTCTTCCTGGACGCGCGCATCGAGCACCGGCTGATGGACATTCAGCTCTGACGTCGGATGACGCGGCCGACAAACCTAGCCGAGACTGGAAAGTCTCGGCTACGGTGTTTTTCTGGCCGCGCGTCGCCTGAGAGCCGGCCTCGTCGCAGGGCTTACAGGATCTTGCTGAGGAAGAGCTTTGTGCGGTCGTGGCTGGGGTTGTCGAAGAATTCCTCCGGCGGGCCTTCTTCGACGATGATGCCCTCGTCGATGAGCATCACGCGGTCCGCGACCTCGCGCGCGAAGCCCATCTCGTGCGTGACCACGATCATGGTCATGCCGTCGCGCGCCAGCGACTTCATTACCTCCAGCACCTCGCCGACCAGTTCCGGGTCCAAGGCCGACGTAGGCTCGTCGAAGAGCATGACCTTCGGCTCCATCGCCAGCGCGCGGGCAATAGCCACCCGCTGCTGCTGGCCGCCTGACAGGTGCCCCGGGTAGGAATCGATCTTGTCGCCGAGGCCCACCTTCTGCAGCATGGCCCGCCCTGCCTCCACTGCCTGGCTCCGCCCGATCTTGCGGACGTGGATAGGCGCGTCGATGACGTTGCCCAGGGCCGTGAGCTGTGGGAACAGGTTGAAGCGCTGGAAGACCATGCCGATGGCGGCGCGCATCCTTGCCACCTCGCGCTCGCTCTTCTCGACGAACTTGCCGTTGACGTCCCGATAGCCCACGGGCTGGCCGTCGACGTAGATGCGACCCTTGTCGACGCGCTCAAGGTGGTTGATGCAGCGCAGGAGCGTGGACTTTCCGGAGCCGCTCGGTCCGGCGACGACGACCACTTCGCCCTTGGCGATATCGCAGGTAATGCCGCGCAGTACCTCGGTCCTGCCGAAGCGCTTGTGTACGTCCTCGCAGCGGATCATTGTGCCGATTTCATAGGATCGCACGATCAGTGGACTCGCGTTTCTCTAGTCCCAAAGGCCTCCGTCATCCGCCCGAACAGGGTCGGCGGCCGGTTCCTCTGGCCGACGGAGAGGCGGGACTCAAGCTCGGCCTGTAGCAGGCTGAATATCGTCGTCATTACAAGATACCAGATGGAGGCCACGACAAGAAGTTCCATGACGTTGTAGTTGACCGAGTAGATGGACCGGGCGGCGTTGGACAGCTCCACCAGGCCGATAGCGAAAGCCAGGGACGAGTTCTTGAGCATGGCGATGAACTCATTGCCCGTCGGCGGTAGTATGACTCGAAACGCCTGCGGCAAGATGATCCGCCGCATCGCCATGGCGTAGGTCATGCCGAGGGATTTAGCGGCGTCCATCTGTCCTCCTTCCACCGACTCGATACCGGCGCGCACGATCTCCGTCATGTAGGCCCCTTCGTTCACTGCCAGGCCGAAGATCGCGACGCGGAAGGACGTAAGCTCGCGCGTGACGTCGGGGTTGTTGAAGAGCTGTGGCACCCCGTTGTACCAGAAGAGGAGTTGGATCAGCAGGGGGGTACCGCGGAAGAACCAGACGTAGAAGTTGGCTGGACCGCTCAGCAGTGGGTTCTTGGACATGCGCATGAGAGCGGAGACTACCCCCAAAGCGACGCCGAGAACCTGAGCTACTAGCGCCACAATGAGCGTGCGCTGAGCCCCTTCCAGGATCACCGAGTTGAAGAGGAACCTCCAGACGACCGCCGGCTCAAAGTCGATGGACGGAAGGGGGATAGGCATTTCGCTTGCCTCCTGTCGGGGTCTGTCTCCGTTCTCGGGTCATTACCGCCGGCTAGCAGAAGCCCCCATGGCCGGCGATAGGGCGCCAGGGGGCTTCGCCAGTGACGTAACAAAGGCTAAGGGGACGCAGCAGGCTATTCGATGGCGCCGCCTTCGAGTCCCCAATCCGCCAGGATCTCGCCGTACTTCCCGCTGTCTATCAGGTTCTGAAGGGCACCCTCGACGGCCGCCTTCAGCTCGGGAGACCCCTTACGGACACCGATCCCGTAAGGAGCCGCGTCGATGGCCAGGCCCAGCGCCTGCAGCTTTCCGTCCGACAGGCGCGCGTCGTTGGCGACAACAGGGGAGTCGGCTATGACGGCGTCGGCGCGCCCATTGATGAGCTGCTCTACTGCCAGGGGGTTCTGGTCGAACGTAAGAACGTTGATTTCCGGCTTGTTCGCCGCCTTGAGGGATTCGTTCGCCGCGGCCAACTGATCGACCTGGATCGTCGCGATCTGCACGCCCACGGTTAGCCCCGAAAGGTCTTCGATGCTCTTGACGTTCTTCGGGTTCCCTTCAGCCACCAGGATGTCGGTGCCGGCGTTGAAATAGGGGACGAAGTCGATCTGCTTCAAGCGGTCGTCGGTCACCGTCATGGCGGACATCAGGATGTCGAAGCGCTCGGTCTCGAGGGAGCCGATGATTCCGTCGAAGCCGGTGTTGGTGAACTCTGCGCTCACCCCGAGCTCGTCGGCCAAGGCCTTGGCCAGGTCGATGTCCAGGCCCTGCGGGTTTTGCGTCCCTTCCTCGAAGAACTCGATGGGCGCGTAGGCGATGTCGGATCCGACGTTGAGCACGCCGTCCTTGAGTTCCGGCGCCTTCGGTGCGGTCGTGCCCGAGGATGCGGGTGTGCTGCTCTTGTTCGCTACCTCTTTGTTGTCGCTCCCGCAGGCCGCAAGAAGAACGAGTGCCGCGATTGCCGCTCCTGCGCAGAGCAATTGGAACCATCTTCGACGGTGCATACATCTCCTCCTTATGCTGGGCTGGACAGGAGCCACGGTTCCCGCTCGTCGCCCAGAAGCGCTTACGATGGTGCCCATTGTAGTGCGCTCGGCGCCGCTGGTACAAGCATTCCCTCGCGTGCTATGCGAAAGCGCGGGGCGAGCCGGTCGGGCGTTCTGTTGGCTTAGGGTGCCACGATTTGCATAATCGGTCAACTGCCTGCCGCCCCACGGTACGGTATGAGCAGCCTGTCGATCTTCGGGACCGTCAGCGGATGCGCTGGATGTTGCGGTAAGCCAGCTTCTGGAGCAGGTCCTTGAGGGTCGCCCTCTCGTCGGCCGAAAGCACACCGAACAGCTCGTCGTTGAAGGCTGCTGCCGTTGCCCTGAGCGTATCGTGCATTCGACGGCCTTTGCCGGTGAGCTTGACGAGGACAATGCGGCGGTCTCGGCTGTCCTTGTCGCGCTCGACCAGGCCGCTGTCGCACATGCGGTCGACGAGGCTGGTGACGCTGGGGCTTTCTTGCAGCAACAGGCGGGCCAGCCTG
>JBGQNJ010000075.1:0-6002 GCA_041501065.1 Dehalococcoidia bacterium | reverse complement strand
GGTCGTCGAAGCCTTCACCCCCGACTTCTACCTGCCGGACATCGACACCTACATTGAGCTGACTACGCTCCGCCAGGACCTCATGACGGAAAAGCACCGCAAGCTCCGGACGTTGCGCCAGCTCTACCCGGACGTCGATGTCAAGCTGCTGAACAAGCGCGACTACCTGCGCCTGCTGGCGAAGTACGGTTTCGGGCCGCCGTCGCCGCGGAGCATCGAGGGCGTCCACCGCGTGCTCGTGAGCGCGCCGCAGCTTCGACGACGCGTCAAAGAGCTCGGCGCCCAGATAACGAAGGACTACGCCGGCCGGACGCCCGTTCTCGTCGGCGTGCTCAAGGGCGTCGCCTGCTTCATGGCCGACCTCATGCGCCAGATATCCCTGCCCGTCGCCATCGACTTCATGGCGATCTCCTCATTCGACAACGTCAACGGCGGCTACGTGCGAATCCTGAAGGACCTTGACGAGACCATCGACGGCCGCGACGTGCTGCTGGTGGAGGACATCGTCGATACGGGGATGACGCTGAACCACCTGCTGACGTACCTGCGGGCGCGCAAGCCGGCGACCCTCAAGGTCTGCACGCTTCTCGACAAGCGGGCGCGACGTCTGGTCGACGTGCCGCTGGACTACGTGGGCTTCGAGATTCCGGACGAGTTCGTCATCGGCTACGGGCTGGACTACGGGCAGTTGTACCGGAATCTGGGGTTCATTGCGACGCTGAAGCCGGGGTGGATGGAAGAGCAGGCGGCGCGGGCAAAGTAACGCCCCAAGTAACCTCTCCGCGTTTCGGCTTCACCCTCCACCGGTTATCCCCTCGGCTCAGGTTTGGGGCCTTCGCCTCAGGTTCCCCGGTTTCGTCCACCGGTAGACCGCGGGTCCGCCACTTGGGGCACTCAGTAGTGTACGACAGCGACAGAGACTTGTCAATAGCTGTCGGCGGCAAATTGCGTCTCTTTTATTCCCTTTCGTTAACCAAAAACGACTTTACGCGTTATCATCAACATAAGACAAGTCCAGCGCGAACGGGAGGGAGCCATGCGTAAACTGGTCGCAGCCCTTGTTATGGCCATGATTCTGTCAATTTCGCTTGCCGTCGGTGTCGCCCAGGCGCGCACACCGACACCGACGGCGACGATGTTGCCGTTGCCGTCCCCGACTCCTTCGCCCACAGCGACACCCACGATCCCGCCCGACCAAATCGCCGTCTTTCGCGCCCATACCTGGGTAGACGCGCATCTGGTAGGAGCGCCGATCGTTGCGAAGATCGGCGACACCGATTGCGGCCAGTCCGTGCCTGTGGCCATCGTTTGCGACCCCATTTCTTGCGGCCCCGTCCAGGACATCCCTGTTGTGTCGAGCAGCATCAAGCCTGGCTGTGGCTTCGATGGAGCGCAGATAGCATTCTTCGTCGGAGGAAAGCCCGCGTTGCCGACGGTGGCCTGGCATGCTGGCCGCGGACCCTTCCTGGAGCTTGTGGCCGGATTTCCTTTCGCCAGCGTTGATGGCACCTTCTTCTGGCCCGGTCAACTGCCCTGGTTGGACCGCAACGACAGTGAGGCGGTGTCCGTTCTTATCCCCTACATCGGCAACACCGCCTGCGGTTACGACCACATCCTCACGGGTGAATGGGGGACCACTGGTTGGATCAAGAACAGATATGAGTACAGCCTAATAGTCTATTCCAACGAGCAGCGCGTCGGCTGCGGTTACGAGGGAGCGCCGATCACATTCAAGGTCGTCGACGGGCAAGGAAATGTGCTTGCCACGGCAGAAGGGAAAGGCGTGTGGCGCGCCTGCGACGGGACTGCACACACTGCTGAAGAACTCGATCTGACGCTGGTCACGCCCGGCGGCATCAGAATCGGCAACGTCGGCACAGGCGACTCGCACGCAAGCGATGGTGCGCCCACGGGAGTCATGCTCGGCCTGGCGTTTTCAGGGATGGTGACGTTCGTGGCAGGGGCGACGCTGCGTAAAATAACAACGTAGCCGAGACTTTCTAGTCTCGGCGTTCAACTCGCGGCGAGGCTCGTTCGTTAGAGGTGCGGTGCGCGGTCCACATCCCGCAGTTTCCGGTTGAGATGCGCCTGTCTGAAGAGGCTGAGGGCTTTTCAACCCTCAGAATCGACAAGGGCAATGAGCGCTCAAGGCGCCAGGCCGTCCGCCGCGCTCTCCTGCCAGCGTTTCACGTCGAATGAGTAGTCCTCGGCGATCTGCTCTCGCGATACCTTCCGCAGCGCTCCCTTCTTCGGCAGCGGCGTGTCGGTGAGCACTAGGTGGCTGGTGCGCTTGTACGGCGCCAGCGCGCCCTCCATTGTATCAACCTCCGATTCAACCAGCGCCCGCAGCGTCGACTCGTCGATCCCGTGGTCTTCGGCGGCCAGGCGCTCCGCGGCCGCGGCGTAGTTCGGGTAGACGACCGCCCACATCTGCGTCTTTTCGCGCACCTTGCGGCTGACAACGCAAACGTCCTCAATCAGCGGGCTGCGCTGGATGGACTCCTCCACCTCGTCCGGATGGACCTTCTCGCCGGAGTCCAGCACAATCACGTACTTGCTGCGGCCCGTGATGTAGGTGTAGCCCTGGCTGTCCATGCGGCCGACGTCGCCCGTGCGGAACCAATCGCCGATCATCACCGCCTTCGTCTCCGCCTCGGCTTTCCAGTAGCCCTGCATCACGTTGGGCCCGCGCACTATGAGCTCCCCTTCATTGTGGAGCTTGACGTAGATGTCCTTCTCCGGCACGTCGATGAGGTCAACGTCGACGCCCGGCAACGGCCGGCCGACTGTGCCCAACTGCCGCTCGTAGTAGTTCGTGAAGCGGAATCGAGCGGGGTAGTAGCGCTGGGCGCAACTGATTGGTGACGTCTCGGTGAGGCCCCATCCCTGTAGGACGAGTATGCCAAGGAGATGGAAGTTAAGCGCGGTCTCCGGGTTGAGCGAGGCGCCGCCGCTGGCGATGAAGCGCAGCTTGCCACCGAGGCGCTGGTGCAGCTCGCGGAAGACGACGGGACCGATGTTCACTCCCGTCCGCTGCTTCGTCTTGCGGACGATGTTCAGGCCCTTCTGGAAGGTCTTGCCTCGGCCCTGCGCGTCGGCCTGAGCGCGGATGGCGCGGTACATGATGTCTAGGAGCAAGGGCACGCCGGCGAAGACCGTCGGCTTCACTTCGGCCAGCCGGTCGCGGATGCGCACCAGGTCGTTTTCAATCGTCACCGCCGCACCGACACTCAACGGCAGCAAGAACTCGACCGTAAACGGGTAGGAATGATGCAGCGGCAACAGCAGCAGGACGCTGTCGCTGGAGGTGACCGTAAGCGCCTTTGGGACGGCCTCTACGTTGGAGATGAAGTTGCGGTGACTGAGCATGACGCCTTTGGCGCCGCCTGTTGTACCGGACGTATAGACTATGGAGGCCAACTCCTCCGGCTCTACGACAGTCTCCGCCAGGGCGGCGTCGCTCTCGGGCGTCGCCAGAGAAAATGTCTCCTCGAACGGGAGGACGCGGGCGCGCGGACGTCGAAAGAGGCCGCCGCCGCTGGCGGAACGCGCCTCGGCGCCCGGCCCGACGACCAGGAGCGTCTCCAGCTCCGGCAGGTGGTCGGAGATCTTCGGCAGCACCTTGTCGGAAACGACGGCGAACTTCGTCTCCGCCCTGCGCAGCGCCCCTTCGATCTCCGGTGCCTCCAGGTCGTAGTAGACCGGCACCGCGATGCCCGCCGCGCATGATATCCCCAGATAAGCGACGATCCACTCCAGCCCGTTCTCGCAGACGATGCCCACCTTGTCGCCGCGCTTCAGCCCCATGGCGAGGAGCGCCGACCCGAAGGCGCGCGCCTGTTGCCGGAGCTCGCTGTAGGTGAGCCTCTTGAACTCCCCGCCGGCCTTGATCTGAAAGGCGGTCTTTCTGTCAAAGCGGCGCGCGGCCTCATCCAGGGTGAGCGGAATCGTTAACTGCATAACGTATACCTCTCCGATACGGATGAACTGGCGAGATTCTACAAAGTGGGACTTGTATGAGCAAACACCGGCGGCAACTCCGGCGCTTCGCGGGCAAGGCTCGTGCTTCTCGCGCGAATGTGTCCCTTAGCGGCGGGACTCGACGAGAGCGCTCAGCCTAGACCACGTCCGGGCGAGGCCACTTCAGGTCGCAGCTAAGGCAGCGTGCCTGAATTAGCTGATCGCCGCGCCAGTAGCTCATCGTGAAGTTCTTCTTGCAGCGTGGGCACTCCAGGTCGCCGGCCTTGATCTGGTGCGACTTCGCCCCCGCAGCAGGCCTTTCGCGTTGACTTTCACCCGCCTTGCCCGGCATCGTATCCCTCCTCGTGCCAATTGTACACGATCCATAGCGCCGAATGGCGAACTCGCCTTTCCGCCGGGGGTCGTTGGCAGGCCGCTTTCGCCGTCGCTGCGCTATATTAGCAGGAGACCGCACGACACTGTCTACAGGGGGCAGGCATGAACGACTACGTGCAGATAACGACGACGACGCCGTCCAGGGAAGACGCCACCCGCATCGCGGATGTGCTCATAGGCAGGAAACTGGCCGCCTGCGTCCAGATCATCGACACGATCGACAGCATTTACTGGTGGGACGGCAAGGTAGAGAAGGCGACGGAGTGGCTCTGCGCCGTGAAAACGGAAAAGCGGCTCTTCGCAGAGGTTGAGGCAGCCATCAAGGACGTGCACCCTTACGACGTGCCGGAGATCATCGCCTTCGAGGTCGCCGCCGGCAGCGACGACTACCTGGCGTGGCTTAGCGGCGAGCTGCGACAGGACGGGACGCCTAATCCTTGAGCTACTTCATCCCAGCACGCGGCCGAGCATGTCCCTCAGCCGCAGGTTCGAGGCGCCGCCGATCGTGATGTCACGCCGGGCGAACGAACGCACGGTGAAGGTGACGAACAGCGCCGCCACGCCGAGGAGCAACAGCACGTGCGACCAGTCGATCCCCTTCACCATCGGCAGGCCCGCCCCGTAGTAGTAGAACGGCGACGCGTACTTGAACCAGGAGAGGCTGCTGACGGCGCTGGCGATCGTGTTGAAGAAGTAGCCCGCCGTCGCCAGCGCGATAGCGCCGCCGGACGCGTAGGCGCGATTCGGCAGGACCGAGCCGAACCAGAGCGAGAGCGCGTAGTAGAGGAGCGCCATCGGCAGCATGTTGGCGGAGGCCAGCGCTGCGCCCTTCAGCGTGATCTCGATGTCGACGAACGGGATCGATATCAGAAAGCCTAGGAACCCGAAACCGGCGATCAGCGCCGAGCCGATGCACACGGCAACCGTTTTCTGTACCACCATTTCCGTGCGCGTCAGAGGCTGCGACATCAGCAGGTCGATGGTGCCGCTGCCTTCCTCGCCCGCGATGGCGCCGGTGCCCTGAATGACGGTATAGACGATGAGCAGGATGGGTATCCAGCTAAAGTACTCTGCGCTGACGAAGCCGGCGGCCGTCGAGTAGGCGAGGTCGCTCCCCAGCAGCGCCTGCACGGCCTCCGGGAGCTGGATGCTCGCCACCGTCGTTCGGTACGACGGCCAGATGTAGACGATGAGCGCCGACATCGCCAGGAGGGCTATGCCGAAGCCGACGATCTGCCACTTCTGGTCGCGCAGCGACTTCTCAACGACGTTCAGCCGGTTGCGCATCCTTCTCTCTTTCTTCCGCCGAGGCGGAGTAGTGGGCAAGGAAGAAGTCCTCCAGGCTCGGCTGCTCCGTCCGCAGGTCGACGATGTGGTAGGCCGCCATCGCCTTGAGCGCCGCGTCGAGGCCGTCGAGCGCCTGGATGTGGACGGTGTTGCCGTCGCGGTGCAACTCGCGCACGCCCGGGAGCGCGAAGAGGCCGGTCGGCGGCGGCTCCGCGAAGGTGATCTCCAGCACGTGCACGGCCCGCGACTTGAGTCTCGCGATGTCCTCCACCGCGACGATCGTGCCCTGACGTATGATCGCGACGGCATGGCTCAGCCGCTCCACCTCCGGCAGGACGTGGGACGAAAAGAAGACGGTT
>JBGQNJ010000074.1:0-6017 GCA_041501065.1 Dehalococcoidia bacterium | reverse complement strand
GTTCCCTCCCTCCTCTGGCAGGGGGAACGGTGTGGCGGCTGGATAGCCGGGGCGGGTATGCGTTGCGTCCACCGCAGCCGCATGCTAGAATTATACACTAGATACGGAAAGGACAAAGGAAGAAGGCCACGCCAAGGGCAGATGCTGAGCAAAGAGAAGAAACAAAGCCTCGTCGAGGAATACGCCACACACCAAACCGATACCGGTTCTCCAGAAGTGCAGGTAGCCCTCCTGACTGAGAATATCAACCAGCTCAGCGAACACCTCAGGACGCACAAACACGACTTCCACTCGCAGCGCGGCCTCCTGATGATGGTGGGACAGAGGCGGAGACAGCTAGCATACCTCAACAAGAAGGACGTGCAGCGCTATCGGACCGTCCTCGCGAGATTGGGCCTCCGCAAGTAACAGCGGCGGCCTTTCTGTTAGAAGAGAAGAGAGCAGGCGCATCCTCAGGCAGATAGCTCCTCCGAATGCTCCATGTTGAGGAGCGGCTTTCGGGCGGCGGGTCGACCCCGCAGAATGAGTCGGGAAACGCCTAACCCATCCGCATAAGCTTACGCCTGTGACTGACAAAGGCCGTCCCCGGGGGAACGGCACCATTCTGTGGGTTAACGGAGGTTTACCCTATGTTACGAGTCTACGAACGAACAATTGGCGGCCGCGTCTTGACCATGGAGACGGGCAAACTCGCCGGACAGGCCGATGGATCGGTGCTGGTCCGCTACGGCGACACCGTCGTCCTCGTCACCGCCTGCGCGACCGAGCAGCCGCGGGAGGGAATCGACTTCTTCCCGCTAACCATCGACTACGAGGAGCGTCTCTACGCCGCCGGCAAGATCCCCGGCAGCTTCTTCCGCAGGGAGGGCCGCCCGACGACAGAAGCCGTCCTCGCCGCCCGTCTCACCGATAGGCCCCTGCGCCCGCTCTTCCCGAAGGGCTTCCGGAACGACGTCCAGATCGTCGTCACAGTACTCTCCGCTGACCAGGAGAACTCGCCGGACGTCCTCGGCACCATCGGCGCCTCAACCGCCGTCTGCATCTCCAGCATCCCCTTCGGCGGACCCGTCAGCGCCGTCCACGTGGGCTACGTCGACGGCGAGTACGTAGTCATGCCCACGTTCTCGCAGCTTAAGGACAGTGAGATCGACCTCACGGTCTCCAGCACCGGCGAGGCCGTGATGATGGTCGAGGCGGGCGCAACCGGCGTCTCCGAAGAGCTCATCCTGGGCGCCATTCGCGCTGGCCATGAGGCCAACCAGGAGATAGTAGCCCTCCAGAACGAAATCATCCGCGACGTCGGCAAAGAGAAGAGGGCGGTCACGCCGCCGCAGGTCGGCGAGGCGGTGCGCAAGGAAGTCGCCCAGTTCCTCGAAGGAAAACTCGAAGAGATCGTCGCGGCAGTGAACCGCGAAGAGCGCGACCGCTCCCTCGGCGAGCGCCGCGAGGAGCTGCTGGAGCGCCTCGGCGAGACCTACGCCGCTGAGCAGATCCTCGCCGCCTTCGACGAGCGCGTGAAGATGCAGATCCGCGGCAGCATCCTCGAGAAGGGCGTCCGCCCCGACGGCCGCGGCCTGAAGGAGATACGTCCCATCTCCGCCGAAGTCGGCATCCTGCCGCGAACGCACGGCTCCGGCCTGTTCACCCGCGGCCAGACCCAGGCCCTGACCATCGCCACGCTCGGCTCGGCCAGCGAGGAGCAGCGCCTCGACACCCTCTCGCCGGAAGACACGAAGCGCTTCCTCCATCACTACAACTTCCCGCCCTTCTCCGTCGGAGAGGTTAGACGCATGGGATCGCCCAGCCGTCGCGATATCGGCCACGGCGCCCTCGCGGAGCGCGCCATCGAGCCGGTCATTCCCGCCGAGGACGAGTTTCCCTACACCATCCGCCTCGTCACAGAGGTCCTCTCCAGCAACGGCAGCACCTCCATGGCCAGCGTCTGCGGAAGCACTCTGGCCCTCATGGACGCCGGCGTGCCGATCAAGGGGCCGGTGGCCGGGATCGCCATGGGCCTGATCAAGGGCGACGACGGCAACTACAAGATCCTGACAGACATCGCCGGCCTCGAAGACGCCATGGGCGACATGGACTTCAAGGTCGCGGGAACCGCTGGCGGCATCACTGCCCTCCAGATGGACATCAAGGTCAAAGGCATCACGCCGGAGATCATGGGCGAGGCGCTGGAACAGGCCCGAGAGGCCCGGCTGGAGATCCTCGGCAAGATGCACGAGACGATCGCCGAAAGCAGGCAGGAGCTCTCGCGCTACGCCCCGCGTATGTACCGGATCAAGATACCTCAGGCCAAGATCGGCACGGTGATCGGCCCGGGCGGTCGCGTCATCCGCTCCATCATTGAAGAGACGAAGTGCACGATTGACGTCGAGGACGACGGCACTGTGTTCATTGGCTCCACCAGCGAAGAGGCCGCCAACCGGGCCATGGAGATAATCCAGGGCCTGACGAAGGAAGTCGAGGTCGGCCAGATCTTCACCGGCAAAGTGACCCGCATCACGAACTTCGGCGCCTTCGTTGAGCTGACCCCCGGCGGCAAAGAGGGACTCGTCCGCATCTCTGAGCTCGCCGACTACCGCGTTCCCAGCGTAGAGGACGTGGTTAAGCTGGGCGACGAGATCATGGTCCAGGTCATCGAGATCGACAGCATGGGCCGGGTGAACCTCTCCCGGCGCGCTGTGCTGGAGGGCGCTGCGGAAGGCGAGGCGCCGCAACAGCCGCCTCCGCCACCGACGGAGCGCATGCCCGTCGGCGGACCCATGAGTGGCGGACGCCCTCGACGGCCGGGAGGGTACGTTCCCGAGGGGCGCTCCGAGGGGCGACCGCCGCGTCGACCCGGCACGCGCTCCGGCATGGGACAGCCCCACACGCCGACAGACGGCGGGGCGAACCGTCCTCGCCGCCGGCCTTACGGACAGCAAGGACGCGGCAGGCAGGAACCGCGACAGGGCGGTCCGGGAGGGCCCGGAGGGCCATCGGGCGCCGGCCCAGCGCCCAAGCCTCCGTTTGGCAGACGCTGGTAGGAGCCGCATAGCCCAGGCGGTCAGAGGAGGAAACGATGCCTCAGATTCGCGTAGTCGTCAGCGGCACCGGCAGGATGGGGAAAGAGGTACTGGCCGCGGTCTGCGGCGACCCTGACCTGGAACCGGTCGGCGTGCTCGAGAAGTTCTCGGCTGAAGATTACGTCTCCCTCCCTGACGGCTCCGGCCTCGTCCACCTCGATAAGGACCCGCGCGCCCTCTTCTCGCGCGCCCGCCCGGACGTCGTCATCGACTTCACGAACGCGGAATGGACGCCGCACGTCGTCAAAGCGGCGCTCGACAGCGGCGTCCGCATGGTCATCGGCACTACCGGCCTCTCCGAAGGCCTCCTGTCCGAGCTCGAACGTGGCTGCAAGGAGAAAGGGCTGGGCGCCGTCGCCGCCTCCAACTTCGCCATCGGCGCCGTCCTGATGATGCACCTGGCCAAGATCGCGGCGAAGCACCTCGACCACGCGGAGATTATCGAGCTACACCACAACCAGAAGCTGGACGCCCCCTCCGGCACGGCCATTGCGACCGCGAAGGGCATGCTCGCCAGCCGCGGCCACCCCTTCGTCGAAGCGTCGACGCAGAAGGAGATGATAGGCGGCACGCGCGGCGGCTCGCTGGAAGGGATAGCCATTCACAGCGTGCGACTGCCCGGGCTCGTCGCGCACCAGGAGGTCATCTTCGGCGGCACCGGCCAGACGCTGACTATCCGCCACGACTCCACCGGTCGCGAATCCTTCATGCCGGGCGTGCTGCTGGCCGCGAAGGAAGTTATGAACCGCAGCGAGCTCATCCGAGGCCTGGATAAGCTCATCGGCCTCTAGCCATTCCGTATCCGCCCCTCGCACAAGTCCCCTGAAGGAGCGCAGAGGGGGTTTTCCCCCTCTGCCAGGGGTTTCAGAGGGTGTCCCCCTGACCGCCAAAACGTCCCTGGGCGGGTGGGCGGGGAGAAGATAGTCCATGTTTCCCTCAGCGGCAGTCGACCGGAGGCAATGCAGTTGCCCGATCCTCTCATCTGCATTATTATTGTAGCTCACCGTGCGATTGGACGCGGACGGCGTGTTGTGTCATATCCGCAGCGTGCCGCGTGTGACCTTTTCGCAAATCTGGTCTAGCAGGAAGTTGAGAGCCCATGTCTGACAAGACGTACAACATCGCCGTCGTGGGGGCCACCGGCATGGTCGGCCGCGAGTTCCTGGGCATCCTCGTCGACCGCAAGTTCCCGGTCGGGGAGCTGCGCTTGCTCGCTACGTCGCGCTCCGCCGGCCGCAAGGTCGTCGTCGGCGACCGCGAGATCACGGTCGAGGAGACGACAAACGACTCCTTCGTCGGCGCCGACTTCGTATTCGTCTCCGCCAGCGGCCAGGCCTCGCGCGACTACTGCCCGATCGCGGCGCAGGTCGGCGCCATCGCCATCGACGATAGCTCCGCCTGGCGCATGGACCCCAAGGTGCCGCTCGTCGTGCCCGAGGTCAACGCCGACGACTTGGAGAAGCACCAGGGGATCATCTCCATCCCCAACTGCTCGACCACGCCGGTCGTGATGTGCCTGTGGCCGATTCACAAGGTCAACCCCGTCAAGCGCGTCATCGCCGACACCTACCAGTCCGTCTCCGGCACCGGTAAGGCGGCCGTCGACGAGCTGGTCACGCAGTCGAAGCTCGTGCTCGAAGGGAAGGACGCGGCGCCGCACGTCTACCCGCACCAGATAGCGTTCAACCTCCTGCCACAGATCGACGTGTTCATGGATAGCGGCTACACCAAAGAAGAGTGGAAGATGATCCACGAGACACGCAAGATCATGCACGACGACACGATCGCGATGTCCGCGACGTGCGTGCGCGTGCCCGTCATGATCTCCCATAGCTGCGCCGTCCACGTCGAGCTGACACATCCGATGGACCCGGACGAGGCGCGCGACATCCTCGCCGAGTCGCCCGGCGTCACCGTCCAGGATGACCCGTCGATCAGCCTCTACCCGCTGCCCTGGCTCGCCGCCGGTGAGGACGACGTCTTCGTCGGGCGCATCCGGCAGGACGCTTCGCATCCCAACTCCCTCGCCATGTGGATCTCTTCGGACAATCTGCGCAAGGGCGCCGCTCTCAACGCCATCCAGATAGCCGAAGAGCTGGTCAAGCGGAACCTCGTCTAGCACGCAGGAGGGAAGGACTCATGGCAGAGATAGGCCGTCTCCTGACGGCGATGATCACGCCTTTCGACGAATCAGGCGCCGTCGACTACCAGCAGGCGCAGCAACTGGCGCTTGCCCTCCTGCGCTCCGGCAGCGACGGCGTCGTCGTCGCCGGCACGACCGGCGAAGTGCCGACGCTCGACCACGACGAGAAGATGGGTCTCTTCAAGGCCGTGAAGCAGGCCGTCGGCGATGCCGGCATCGTTATCGCCGGCACAGGCAACTATAACACCGCCGAGAGCGAGAAGCTGGGCCGCGAAGCCGAAGCCGCCGGCGTCGATGGCCTCCTCCTCACCGTGCCCTACTACAACAAGCCGCCCCAGGAGGGACTCTTCCGCCACTTCGAGACGCTGGCGAAGGGCACCGGCCTGCCCTGCATCATGTACAACATACCGGGTCGCACCGGCATCAACATGACCGCCGAGACGACCACCCGCCTGTCGCGCATTCCCAACATCGCCGGCGTCAAGGAGGCGAGCGGGAACCTGGAGCAGATAGGCCAGATCATGAACCTATCCCGCGACGGCTTCCGCGTCTGGAGCGGCAACGACTCCGACACGCTGCCCATCCTCTCGATAGGCGGCTACGGCGTCATCTGCGTCGTGTCGCACCTGGTCGGGCTGCAAATGCGGGAGATCATCGACAAGTACCTCGACGGCAAGGTCGAAGCTGCGTCCCAGATTCACCGCCGTCTTCTGCCGCTCATGATGACGCTCATGACCGCGGCCAGCAATCCCATACCGATCAAGTACGCGCTGCGACAGCTCGGCTGGAAAGTGGGC
>JBGQNJ010000073.1:0-6074 GCA_041501065.1 Dehalococcoidia bacterium | reverse complement strand
CGGCCAGTCCTTCGCCCAGATGACGGCGGCCGGGTCGACGAACAGGTCCGTCGAGGTCATGTCCGGCTGCGGGTTGAGGATGATCAGCCGGAACTGCGGCGGCAGGCCCCCGCGCGGCGCGTATTGGCGTCCGCCGTACTCCTTGCCGAAACGTCGCAGCAGGTAGTGCACGACCTGGCCGCCCGGGCAATCGATGATCATGACGATGGTGCCGCCGGACGGGTTGATGGAGCGGATGCCGATCATCAGCGCGATGGCCGCTTCGTTCGGCTTGGCGAAGGCGTTCGTCACGACGACGTCCGCGTTCTTCGTCAGCTCCGTCGCGTAGATGTCCTTCGCTATCTTCACACCCTCGTGGTGCGCCAGGACGGGGTCGCCGACGAGCAGGTCGGTGACCTCGCAGCGGCCGTTGAACAGCGCGTCGACAGTTATGTCGAGTCCCACCAGGCGCGCCGCGTCCTCCGTCTCCTGTCGCATCGGGTTCTCGTCCCAGTTGCCCATGCCGATGGTCGCCGGCGGGCTGTCCATAATCGTGCGGTGGAAGCGGTCGACGCTGTCGATATGGGAGACGCCGGGTAGGATTAGCTTGCCGCCTCCGCCGAAGCCGGCCTGAGGATGGGGCAGGATGGAGCCGATGCCGATCTTGAGGTCGCAGCTCATGACCTCGCGATTGACGGCGAGAGGCGTGCCCAGCGTCGTTGCGCCGACGGAGACGCAGTTGTCGTAGGGATTGTGCTGGAAGACGAAAAAGCGCTCCAGTATCTCCTGGCCCAGCTTGGCGCGCAGCGCCTTGTTGTCGTGGGCGCCGTGCGTCCCGGAGGCGATGACGAAGCGGATCTGCTCGTCGGCGATGCCAGCCTCCCGCAGCTCTTCGATGACGAAGGGGGCGATGCGGTAGACGGGCGTCGGGCGCGTGATGTCGTCGAAGATGATGACGACTTCTTTCTTGCCCCGCGCCAGGGTGCGGATTCGCTTCGTGCCCACCGGCTCGGCGAAGGCTTCGCGCATCTGGTCGTCGCTCATCGCCGGGCGGTCCCAGCCACGCGTCGGACAGAAATGGACGTCCCAGGAGGCGGGGAAGTTGATCTCGCGCTCGCCGCCGCCGTCCCATACGAGTTTGGGCACTCTCAGCTTCATGGTGTTCCCCTCACAGACAGCGGGAGGACTGAAGTCGCTCCCCTACATTCGCATCTCGATCAATATACACGGCGCGGCGACGACAGCGGAAGACGGCCGCAGCGGGTCGCGGAGACGGCGGCTCAGCGCCCCTTGAACTCGTACGGCTGTCCGCGCAGATGCGCCTTCATTGCCTCACGGGCGTCTTCGGTGGCGAGCGTCCGGAGAAAGGCCTCGAACTCGACCTGCAGCCCCTCGTCCAGCGGCAGGTCACGGCCTTCGTAGACGCAGCGCTTGATCAGCCCCTGGGCGATGGGCGCGCCGCGGGCGAGTCGTTCGGCGAGGGCCATGACGGCCGGCAGGAGGTCGGCAGCGGGCACCGCCCTGTGGATGAGGCCGATGCGCTCCGCCTCCTCGGCGCCGACGACCCGACCCAGCAGCATCATCTCCAGCGCTTTGCCGTGGCCGATCAGTCGCGGCAGGCGCTGCGTGCCGCCACCACCGGGAAGGATGCCGACGCCGACCTCCGGCAAGCCGATCGCGAAATCGCCGATAGCCATGATGCGCAGGTCGCAGGCCAGGGCGAACTCGCAGCCGCCACCACCGCAGCGACCGTTGATGGCGGCGATGACGGGCTTCGGCAGGTCCTGCAAGCGTCGCTGCATGCGATGGTGCGGCATCTCGACCGCCCTCGGTGGCTCCGCGGCTGTCTCCGAGCCGGATAGGGCGACGAGCTCGGAGACATCGAAGTGGGTGATGAAGACGCCGTCCACGCCGCCGGTAAAGACGACGACGCGCACGGAATCGTCGGCGGCGAACTCCTGGAGCAGCGCGTCGATCTCTCCCACCATGCGGCCGGTCATGAGGTTCATCGGCGGGTTGTGGATGCTGCACAGCGCAATCTTGTTCTCGATGCGGACTTTGACCTGCTGGTAATCCATGTGCCGTCTCCTTGGGGCATTTGGTTACTAATCGCCCAGTATAGTGCATTTCCGGCGAAGCGGCGTTCCGCGCGAGTCAGGGAGGATCAGGGAACTGGAGCGTGTAAATCGTCGGTTTCCCGCCGCAACGTAGGGGGTAAGGAAGTTCCGGCACGCCCTGCGGAGGCTGGACAGAGTCCAGAGCCGAGAGTAAAATGACGCGAAAAGTGGGCGGCCGGGCACGGAGAGGCGCGGCCGCATTCGTGAAGAGCAAAGGGACTTTGTCGCTCGATACGTTCCCTCACCCGGTTCCCGCCAGCCGGACTCGCTTGCTGAGACTGCCTGCCGTCCGTCTGTTCGCCGCCGCCGTGGTCGTTGGCATGGCGGCGCTTTCGTTTTCATGCACGTGGCAGGAGCAGATGGAGCAGGGCCTGGCCGTGGGCGTCAACCAGCTCCGGGCCGAGCGCGGGCTGCCGCCGCTGGTCCGCGATCCACAGCTTTCGGCCATCGCGCGGATGCGGGCCGAGGACATGGCGAATTACGGCTACTTCAGCCACACGCCGCCGGACGGCTGCGGCGCGCGCTGTCTGATGGAGAGAGCGGGAATGCCCGTGACCTGGGCCGGCGAGGTTATTGCCTGGAACAACACCAGCGTCGATCAGTCGGCGGACATGACGATCGCGCTGTGGCGCAACAGCCCTCAGCACCTGGGGACTATCACAAACGGCTGTTTCACGCGCATGGGGACGGGTTCCGCTTTCGGCAGCGATGGCCGCATCTACCATGTCGCGGTATTCGAGGGAGGCACGCCGGGCTGCTAGCACAGGGAAGGAGAGTTTCATGTTTTGCCCCCAATGCGGCGTCGAAGTGGCTGACGCCGCCGCATTCTGCCGGAAGTGCGGGGCGTCGCTGCGTGACGACGTAGCGCCGCCGGCGCCGCAGCCGGTCGAGCAACAGCCGGCGCCCCAGCAGGTCTACCAGCAGCCGGCTCCGCAGCAGCAGGTCATGACGCAGCAGCAACCGGCCGCGACGCAGACGATGCGCCACACCCTTGGCACGACTAAGCCGGTCCAGCCAGCAATCGGCGTTGCCGTGATGATCGGCTCCGCGCTAGCGGTCATCGGTACCATGCTGTCGTGGATCGACTTCGCGGGCGCCACGGCCAACGGCTTCGATGGCGGCTACCTGACGGGCTCGTCGATGGGCGACGGCGCCGACGGCATCGTAATCTTGCTCCTCGGACTCGCCGCCGGGGCCCTGGCCGTGCACTACTTCATGAAGCCGAACCCGCTGCTCAGCCTCGGAAGCCTCATCCTGGGAGCGGCGGCCGCCGGCGTCGCCGGGTATAACCTGGTGCGCCTGATATCGGACATCCGGGACGGGTGCGGTGGCTGCAACGTGATGGACTACCTGGGCTTTGGGCTGTACGTGAGCATCGCCGGTGGAGTGATTGCGGCGGGTGCGGCGTTCATGGGCCTAAGACGCGAAAGAGCGTCGTAGTCGCCCCCTTCTTGCGGATGCTCGAACACCCGCCGAGGGATCGTGCTGCGGTGGACAGTGCTTGTCGCGCCTGATCGTAGACGGCGGGCAGCGTTAACCCAACGGCCGGTGCGCGTTTTCAGCGTTGCTTCTAGCATATGACATCTTCTTGATTCGCTGACTCAAAATGCTCGAGTAGGCGTGAGACGACGGTTAGGGCGTAGACTTCGACTGAAATCATGTACTCATTGAACGTCTGCGCTGTTACCACGACTGCTTTACCTTGAGTCACAGGCAGCCACGGGCACGCCTGCTTGAGTCTTCTGTCGCAAATCCCCCCTCGATGGGCAAGCACGTTGCGGACGTGGTAGAGTTCAAACAAGCTCTTACGAAGGTTTTCGTCAACCGCGCCCCCGAGACCGAACACCTCAAGGACCGATTCAAAACGCGCGATCCCTTGCCTCAGAGGTGACTTCAGGTCTCGCTCCAGCAAGTCCACTAGATATGAGTATCGTTCGTCCGGGCTCATAGACTCATAATCCGCCAGATTGATCTTTATGCTCTTGACAGGTTCCGAAGAACAAGCGGCGGGAACCTTCTGCAGCCAGGTTGCGAAAAAGTCGTGAAATAGGTATTCGAGAGATGCCCAAAGCGAGATGGTTGCTTGCGCGTATAGAAGCTGGAATCCACCGCGCATCTCCTCGTCCGCAAGCTTCGCTAGGTTTCTTGCCTCTTCTAATTGTCCCTCGTCTGGCCTCATTTCGGGGTTCTCTGATCGGGCTAGGACCTCAATAGCCAGCGGCCGATGTGGCAGCATCGAAATGCCCATCTGGGAAAGCATGACAAGATGGCCCACCCGCTTCTGATGCGCCAGGAATTGCTGGAACGGGTGCTTCGCCCAGTTCGGCAGTGGGTCCTTCTCGGTGGGTATGCTCATGTTCGTGTGGTAGTATCTACCTTTTCACCTGGTAGCGGTATAGCCCGTCCGACAGCTCTCGGACGATGTGGCCGGTGATGACACCGTGCTCCAGGTGCGCCAGCGTCTCGCGGACAGCGGCGCCCTGCATCGCGAAGTCGAAGTCGCGGAAATCGCCCGTCACCCACGTCACGTGGTGCGCCACCTCGTACGCGGTCAGCGGGCCCGACGCCAGCGCGTCGAGCATCTCCCGCATGCGCGCCAGGTGGTGCAGCTCGATCTGCTCGATGCGCTCGCGCAGATTGTCGAAGGCGAACTCGTGCGCGGGGTAGACGGTGCGCACGGCCAGCGGCTTCAGCGCCTCCAGCGATCGCAGGAAGTCGCCGAGGGGATCGCTGCCGGGCCGGCCGACGAAACTGAGGTGCGGCGTGATCACCGGCAGGACGTGGTCACCGCTTAGCAGGAGCCGTCGGTCTCTCTCGTAGAGGCAGACGTGGCCGGCGGAGTGCCCCGGCGTCCAGATTACCTCCCAGCGAAAGCCGTCGCCCTCGATGACCTCGCCGCCGTGCAGCCTGCGGTCGGGCAGCGCGCGCATGATGACGTCGCGCAGCATCTGGGCGGGAACGGGCACGGCTTCGATCTCGTCGCGGGGAACGCCGTGCATGGCGAGGAAGCGCTGCATCTGGCGCACGGCGCCGTCGGGGTCGTCGACATAGGGCTTCACGGCCTCCCAGTCGCGCTCGTGGAGGAGGACTTCGGCGCCCGATACTTCCTTGACCCTGGCAGCGAGGCCGTAGTGGTCGTGGTGGACGTGCGTGATGACGAGGCGGCGGACATCGGTGAGCGCGGCGCCTATCTCGTCGAGTTGCGTCTCGAGGGCGGCGAAGGCTTCGTCGCTGGGCCAGCCGGGGTCAACGAGCGTGTAGCCGCCGTCGCAGGGGAAGAGGTAGGCGAGGACGTACTCCAGCGGCCCGGGCATAGGGACCTTGAGCTGGTAGAGCCCGGGGGCAACCTCCATGTCTTGCCGCTTTCCAGCCGGCGCGCCGCTAGGAGCCCGACTCCGCCTTCAGGTCCGACTGCACCATCATGTCGACCAGCCCCTCGAAGGTGACGGATGGCGTCCAGCCGAGCTTCTGGTGCGCCTTCGTCGAGTCGGCGCAGAGGTGGTCGACCTCCGCCGGGCGGATGAACTTCGGGTCGCTCTTCACGTAGTCGCGCCAGTCGAGGCCGAGGCGCCTGAACGCCAGCTCGGCGAACTCATTGATCTTGTGGCACTCGCCGCTGCCGATCACGTAGTCGTCCGGCTCCGGCGCCTGGAGCATCATGTTCATGGCCCGGACGTAGTCGCCGGCGTAGCCCCAGTCGCGCTCGGCGTCGAGGTTGCCGAGCAGGAGCTCGTGCTGCTTGCCGAGCTTGATGCGGACGGCGGCCTGCGTGATCTTCCGCGTGACGAACTCCGGCCCGCGCCGCGGCGATTCGTGGTTGAATAGAATGCCGCTGCAGGCGAAGATGCCGTAGCTCTCGCGGTAGTTCACGGTGATGTAGTGCCCGTAGACCTTGGCGACGCCGTAGGGGCTGCGCGGCCGGAAGGCTGTCTCCTCGTTCTGGGGCGTCTGCGTCACACGGCCGAACATCTCGCTGCT
>JBGQNJ010000072.1:0-6143 GCA_041501065.1 Dehalococcoidia bacterium | reverse complement strand
GAAATCGCTGCGGCCGGCGGAGAGGCAGTCGCCAGCCACGACTCCGTAGTCAGCATGGAGGGCGGCAGTCGCATCGTCGGCGCTGCCCTCGACGCCTGGGGGCGTATCGACATCCTCTTCAACAACGCCGGCATCCTCCGCGACCGCATGTTCATCAAGATGAACGAGGCGGACTGGGACGCCGTCATCGCCGTCCATCTCAAGGGCGCCTTCGCCTGCACGAAGGCGGCGGCGCCACACATGCAGCGACAGCGCTGCGGGCGCATCATCAACGCCTCGTCGTCGTCGGGTCTGATGGGCAATGCCGCCCAGGCGAACTACGGCGCGGCGAAGTCGGCGATTGCCGGTTTCACGCGCGTGCTGGCGCGCGACCTCGGCCGCTACGGCATAACCTGCAACGCCATCGCCCCAATGGCGGCGACGCGACTCACCGTCGGCATGGCTGATATGGCAGCGAAGTACGGTCTGGTCATACCAGAGCCGGAGTACATCGCCCCGCTCATCGCCTACCTGGCGAGCGACGCAGCCTGGGACGTTAACGGCCAGGTCTTCTACGTCTTCGGCGGCAGCGTCTCACTGGCGCAGCCGCCCGTGGCGAGGCGCACGATCTTCAAGCGCGACGGCTGGACCGTCGACGAGCTCATCGAGGCGGTGCCTACGCAGCTCACGCAGTTCACCGACAACCCGGGCCCGCCGGCGGAGCACCTGCGACCGGCATTCGCGCGCCCTCCGGCGACGGATGCGACGCCATCTGACGAGGAAGCGGAATGAGAGACGGACGTGGCAGATAGGCTGAAAGACCGTGTGGCAGCCGTTACGGGCGCCGGCCGGGGCATCGGCAGGGCGGTTGCCCTGGCGCTGGCCGCGGAAGGCGCGTCGGTCGTCGTCAACGACTACGGCGTCGCCGTCGACGGCAGCGCGCCCGGCAGCGGCCCGGCGCAGGAGGTCGTCGACGAGATCCGAGCGTTGGGCCGACAGGCCGTCGCCAGCTTCGACAGCGTCGCGACCGTCGAGGGCGGCGAGAGCATCGTCAAAGCCGCCGTCGATAACTTCGGGCGACTCGATGTCCTTGTCAACACCGCGGGCATTCTCCGCGATCGCGACTTCCTGGGGATGACGGAAGACGACTGGGATGCGGTCATCGCCGTCCATCTGAAGGGCCACTACTGCACCTGCCGCCCAGCCGCGATCCAGATGCGACACCAGCGCTACGGCCGCATAATCAACTTCACGTCGCCTTCGGCGTTGCTGGGGGCGTACGGCCAGGCGAACTTCGCCGCCGCGAAAGCCGGCGTCCTCGGGCTGACGCGTGTGCTGGCGAGGGAGCTGGGTCGGAATGCCATCACCGTCAACGCCATTGCGCCGATGGCGGAGACGCGGCTGACGGAAGGAATCGCCCGGACGGCTTCGATCAGCGGCAGAGCACCTCGGTTAGGAACTCCGGAGCAGGTCGCGGCTATGGTCACGTACCTGGCGACCGAGGAGGCCTGGAACGTCAACGGCAAGGTCTTCTACGTGTCCGGCGGGGGTATCTCGCTGGCCTACGAGGAGGAGATGGGCCGCGCCATCAGTAAGGACGGCATGTGGAGCATCGAAGAACTGGCGGCGGTATTGCCGCGCGGGCTGTTGCAGGGGGTGGCGAACCCGGCCCCTCCGCCGCCCGACCTGCCCATACCAGGCCGGACTGCCACATAACTCGCCGCCGGAGGACTAAAGTCCTCCCCTACATTTGCTAAGCCCCCACGTTGTCAACTTCGCGGCCTTCCCACTCGCTGCGACGCAGCTCCATGAGAATGAACGTACCGTTGCTCCGGCACGACGTGTTGTACTGCGTGAAACCCGCCTTCTGGAAACAACGCTGTGCCCGCACGTTCCAGTCGAGCGTCTTCAGATAGAGCCTCGTCAGGGTGGTTTCGGTGAAAACGTACCTTACCAGCGCTCTTACGGTGTCGGTGCCGTAGCCGCGGCTCCAGTAGAGCCTCTCGCCGATGGTGATGCCGATCTCCGCTTCGCCCTTGAGCACGTCGATGTTGTAGATCATCACGTTCCCGATGTGTCGCCCTTCGACTTCGACGGCTAAGGAGCGACGGAACGGCGTCGGGTGGGCGAGGTCATCCTCGTACAACGCGAGGTAGTCTTCGAAGGTGGTTGATATGGGCTTCGCGGCGTCGTACGAGGCGAGCTCGGGGTCTTTGCGCCAGGCGTAGTCGGCCTCTGCGTCCGCGACGCGCTTGCTCCGGAAGACAACCCGGTCGCCACGAGCGACTTCGCCCTCGACGCTTGTCTTCGTCATGCCTTCCTTTCCCTCGCCGCGGCCGCGCGTTGTGCCACCATCTCCGCGGCTTTGCGCGCTATCTCCACCTCATTCTCATAGCTTAGACGCCGGCAAGCCTCTTCCACGTCGAACCACTCAGCGCGATCGTACTCCGCGTCGTGGGCCTCCAGGCTGCCGCCCACGGGCGCGAAGAGGTAGTGGTGCACTGTCTTGTGATAGCGGACTCGATCTCGCACGAACCAGTAGTGTATGGAGCCGATCTTCTCCTCCGATGCGACCTCCAGGCCGGTCTCCTCGCGGACCTCACGAGTCGCGGCCGCGAGCAGGTCCTCGCCGGGCTCAGGCGTCCCTTTGGGCAGGCCCCAGATGCCTTCGCTGGTGCGACCGACGATCACCACCTCCATGCCGCGCTCCGTGACCCGATAGACGACACCGCCGGCGGAGGTCGCCGATTCCGTTCGCATACCGTCGCCAACCTTCGGCAATCGTCGTCCCTCCTACGGAAGATGGAATCCGAGCGGGGCCTCGTTGAGCTCGATCTCTTCTAGCGCGGCCGCTACGGCCTCGCGCACACGCGGCTCGGGGTGATGGTCGATCTCCTCGAGGGCGCGTTTTGCCGCGTCGCCGCCGATCTCGCCGAGGGCCGCTATGGCCGCCCCCTGAACGTCCGAGTCCTCGTCTTCGAGCAACGGCTTCAGGAAGGGCACGGCGGACTCGCCGCAGCAAGACGCGCAGGCGGTCGCCGCTTCGAATCGCATCTCCGGGGCGTCGCTGGCCAGCTCTGCCATGAGAAGGGGCAGCCAGTTGGGGTCGCAGTTGCGGCCCATGGCATGGACGGCGCTGACGCGGAGCCGCCAGTTGTTACTGCGATAGGCGTTCTCGATGCTGCCGCGCACCCACGACGTGCTGAGGGCGCCGATCGATTCGAGGGCGCGTCCGCGCACCTCCGGCGATTCCGCGCTGTCGTCGACTGCCGCCCGCAGCGCCTCCTCGATCCGTCGACTGTCCATTGTGCTCAGGTGCTGGAACTCCGCCCGCAGCACCAACGACCCCAGAGCGGTGGCGGCCTCGGCGCGGACGGTTGCGGAAGGGTCGTTCCTGAGGATATCGACCAAGGGCGAGATCACGTCCCGTCCGTCGTGCTCCCATAGCCCCTGCACGGCAATGGCGCGGGCTTCGGCGTCGTCGTCCTTCAGCGCCACCATGAAGACCCGGTCGAAGTCCATCTCCACGTTGTCTTCCGCGAGGTCGAGCAGGCGCCGCAGTATCTGGCGGCGGCGTGCCACTGCGATGTGGGGCCACGCTTCCGCGAGTGTGGGTATCTCGTCCGGGAGGACCGAGGCGAGCTCGCCGAGCCTCGACGCCAGAAGCGGCCTCGACGGGTCTTTGAGCTCTTCCAGGTAGTCTTCGATGGGCATCTTTCAGTCCCTCGAATTCAGTCTAGGCACGCGCGAAACGGCTTGTCAATGACAGGAGCCGATGCGTTGACCCGGCTCGGCGGACGGCATTAGAGTGATGACATGAGCGTAAGGGCGGTAAGGATTGATGCCGGAGACAACGTCGCCGTCGTCGTCGCGGACGTCGAAGCGGGCGGCCGCGTGCGCCTCGACGACGAGAGCGAGCTGACGGCGACGCAGCCGGTCCCGCGCGGCAACAAGGTGGCACTGACCGCGATTGCCCCCGGGGAGCCGGTCATTCGCTACGGCGAGGAGATAGGCGTGGCAACGGCCGGCATCGCCGCCGGCGATCACGTCCACACCCACAACCTGGGCGGCAGGAAATGAGCGACGAGTTCACCTTCGAAGGCTGGCGCCGCCCCGACGGTCGCATCGGCATCCGCAACCACTGCCTGGTGCTGGCGACGGTCGTCTGCGCCGCCGGCGTCGTGCGAGAGGTCGGGCGGCGGTTACCCGAGGTGATCGCCGTCGAGCATCCCCACGGTTGCGGCCGCGGCGGGCCGGACATCGGCCTGCAATTGAAGACGCTGGCGGGCCTCGTGCAGAACCCGAACATCGGCGGCGCGATACTCGTTGGCCTCGGTTGCGAGCCCGTGTCGGTGGGCCTCCTCAGCGCCGTCATCGGCGAGACCGGCAAGCCGCTCAAGGGCATCGTCATCCAGGAGGCGGGCGGCTCCGGGAAAACCGCCGATCAGGTAGAAGCGATGGCGCGTGAGATGCTGGCCGAGCTGGCGGAGATGCCTCGCTCGCCGGGCACGGCCGCCGACCTCACGCTGGCGCTGGAGTGCGGCGGCTCCGACACCTTCTCCGGCATGACCGCGAACCCGGCTGTCGGGAAGGCCGTGGACCGGCTGGTCGCCATGGGCGGTACCGCCATCCTCTCCGAGACGACAGAGATGATCGGCGCCCTCGATCCGCTGCTAAGACGCGCCGAGAACGACGAGATCGCCGCTCAGCTCAAGAAGATGGTCGACGACCAGGAGGCGGTGACGCGAAAGATCCTCGGCGACTTCGCCGACCGGGCGCTGGCGCCGGGCAACGTCGAGTCGGGCCTGTCGACGATCGCCGAGAAGAGCCTGGGCTGCATCGCTAAGGGCGGCAGCACGCCCATCCGCGAGGTGCTGGCATATGCGCAACGGCCGAGCAAGCAGGGGCTCGTGGTGATGGACACTCCCGGCTACGACGCCGAGAGCATGACGGGCATGGCCGCCGCCGGCGCTCAGATGATTGCGTTCACGACCGGTCGCGGCAGTCCCGCCGGCTTTCCGGGAGTGCCTGTTATCAAGGTTTCATCGAGCTCGGAGATATACGAGCGGATGGCAGACGATATCGATGTCGACGCAGGCCGGGTGCTCTCGGGGATGACGCTGGACGACGCCAGCGAGGAGATACTGTCGCTGCTGCTGCGTGTCGCTCGAGGCGAGAAGACGAAGGCGGAGCTCAACCGCCAGGACGTCTTCGCGATCGCCCAGACACACCAGGCCCTCTGACCGAACCCTACCCGGCCGGCCACACCCCGTGAAGCTCATGCCGCGGGGCGCGCAGCATCAGCTCGGCGACCGCGCGGCGCGGGTCCAGTCCCTCGAAGAGCACCTTGTAGGTCATCTCCGTGATCGGCATCTCCACGCCGTAGCGGCGCGCCAGCTCCCGCGCGGCGACGGTTGTCGTCACGCCTTCCGCGACCTGCCCGAGCGACGACAGAACGTCATCTAGCGTTCGCCCCTTCGCCAGCTCGATGCCGACGCGATGATTGCGGCTGAGCGGGCTGTAGCAGGTCGCCATGAGGTCGCCGACGCCGGCGAGGCCGAGGAACGTCAGGGGCTGCGCGCCCGCCGCCACGCCGAGTCGCGCGATCTCCGCCAGCCCGCGGGTGATGAAGCCGGCCTTGGCGTTGTCGCCGTAGCCAAGGCCGTCGCACATGCCGGCGCCGATGGCGATGATGTTCTTCAGCGCCCCTGCAAGCTCCACACCGGCCACGTCCTCGTTCGTGTAGACGCGGAACAGCGGACTCATAAGCGCCTCGCGGAGCGTTTCGGCGACCGCCAAGTCTTCGCTGGCGACGATCGTCGCTGCCGGCAGGCCCTGCGCTATCTCCCGCGACAGGTTGGGGCCGGAAAGCACGCAAAGGGGCCGTCGCAGCCCTGGCAGCTCTTCCCTGACGACCTCCGACATCCGCTTCCCCGTATCGCGCTCGAGCCCCTTGACGGCGCTTAGCACCAGCGTGTCGGGATCGAGGTGAGAGCGGAGCGTCCGCAGGTTGCCGCGCAACGTCGACGAAGGGACAGCGACAACGAGAAGGCCGGCGCCCTCGAGGGCAACGTCGCACTGGGTGCGTCACAGTCAGCGAGGGCGGGAAACGCAGGCCGGGCTGCAGGCGGGCGTTCTCACCGTCGCGACGCAGCGCGACTGCG
>JBGQNJ010000071.1:0-6185 GCA_041501065.1 Dehalococcoidia bacterium | reverse complement strand
GAACGAAAGCGTCGTCAGGAACAGCCCAACCATCCCCGCAATCACCAACCGTCGCGGCCCTATGTGCGGGTACACGCGACCCATCAGCGGCGCGATCAGCCCTACCCCCAACGCCTGCGGGAACGTCGCCAGGCCGGACTCCAGCGGCGTAAAGCCCATCTCTAACTGGAGCAGCAGCGGCACCAGGAACAACGCCCCGACGAACGCCGCCTGGCCCGGTATCCAGAGGATGCTCACGGCGCGGAA
The DNA here is from genome assembly GCA_041501065.1 of Dehalococcoidia bacterium. Taxonomy (GTDB): domain Bacteria; phylum Chloroflexota; class Dehalococcoidia; order DSTF01; family JALHUB01; genus JALHUB01. The sequence goes on along the minus strand of JBGQNJ010000071.1, from coordinate 5,939 downwards.
CAGGGGGTCGCGGAAGAGACGGAGGTCGAGCAGTGGCTGTTCCGTTCGCAACTCGACGGTGGCGAATAGCGCCAGGAGGGTGATGCCCGCGATGGCCGTCAGGATGACACGCGGGTCGTCGAGGCCGCGCGTCCCGCCCTCGGCGAGCGCGTACATCAGCGTCGCGAGGCCCGTCGCCGAGAGCACGAAACCCGGCACGTCGAGGCGCCCGGGTCGCGCCTGTCGCTCCTCGCGCAGCAAAAGACCGGCGAACGTTATCGCCAGGATGCCGACGGGTATGTTGATGAGGAAGATCCAGTGCCACGAGTGGTATTCGACGAGATAGCCGCCGAGCACCGGGCCGGCCGCCGGCGCCATGGCGGTCGGAATCGAGACCAGCGCGCCCGCCTGCGCCCTCTCCGAAGGCGCGAACGCCCGGAAGACCATCGCCATGCCGACGGGCATAAGCATGCCGCCGCCCATGCCCTGGAGCACGCGGAAAGCTATCAGCTCGTGGATGCTGCCCGAGAGCGCGCAGAGCAGCGAGCCGAGCGTGAACGCGGCCAGCGCTGCCATGAACGTCCGCTTCGTGCCGAACCGGTCACCGACCCAGCCGCTGACGGGGATGAACACCGCCAGCGCGAGGAGGTACGCCGTCACGACCCACTCGATCGTCGTCGCCGAGGCGTTGAACTCGCGCGCGAACGTTGGCAGGGCGACGTTGACGATCGTCGTGTCCAGCAGGTTCATGAACATGCCGAACGCGAAGACGATGCCGACCAGCCACTTGTACTCGAGGCGCATCATCCGTGCCCTTTCTTCGCTACGCCCAAGATACTGGAAACCCCGCCATCAATACATCCGGCGAAAACTCGTTGCGTTGCCCGCGAAGCTACGTGATTCCCGCAAGACAACCGGTGGCAGTAAACGCGCTCCCCGTTGCTCAGTGCGACGCCTCTGACACGCGCTCGCGCCACCCGTTGAAGAGGAGCGGGATTCATGGAGCGACGTCAACGGATCGATGGAGCTGCGCGGACCGCGCAAGACTACGGATACTGCTAACGCGCTCCCCGTTGCTCGGTGCTACGCCTCTGACACGCGCTCGGCTGGTGAGCGCTCCAGAAGGGAAAACGTTTGCGGGCGGGTGGCGGCCAGCACGCCCCGAATTGACCCTCGCCTAACGCCGATGCTACGATCATACCGGGTTGGGCCGGCGGACCCGCGCGGCCCGACCTTGCGCCCCCAGTGCCGGCGTACTATCATTCTCTTGTCGGCTATACGGGGATATGGCTGTCTCAGGGCAGGAGGTAGGTGTGCACTCCAGTCCCCGGGAGTATTGCGGCGTCTTCGGTGTCCACGCCGCCGACGAAGACGCGGCAAGAGTGGCCTTCTATGGCCTGTACGCGCTCCAACACCGAGGCCAGGAGAGCGCGGGAATTGTCACAGCCGACGGCCACGAGCTTCACAGCTACCTCGGCATGGGCCTCGTCTCCCAGGTCTTCGACGAAGAGGACCTCCGTCACCTCCGCGGCCACATCGCCATCGGCCACAACCGCTACTCGACGACCGGCTCCAGTCGACTGAAGAACGCCCAGCCGTTCCGCGTCTCCGGCCCCAACGGCGAGATCGCCCTCGGCCATAACGGCAACCTCGTCAACGCCGAGACGCTTCGCGCCGACATGGAGGAAGAGGGCCACGAGTTCACGACGACGACGGACTCCGAGGTCATGGCCCGCATCCTCGCCTTCGCGCCCGGCCACTCCTGGTCGCAGCGCTTCGCCCACATGATGCGACGCGTCCAGGGCGCCTACTCCCTCGTCGTCCTCACACCGGACGCCCTCTTCGCCGTCCGCGACCCCCTCGGCGTGCGACCGCTCTGCCTGGGACGCCTCAACGGCGGCTGGGTCGTCGCCTCTGAGAGTTGCGCCTTCGACCACCTGGGCGCCAGCTTCCTGCGCGAGGTCGACCCCGGCGAAATCATCCAGATCACCGCCCGCGGCGTCCGCAGCTTCCGGCCGCTGGAGAGCAATCGCAGCGCCTTTTGTGTCTTCGAGTACATCTACTTCGCGCGACCCGATAGCGTCATCCGCAGCAAGCTGCTCTACCCCGTGCGCATGGCCATGGGCGCCCGCCTCGCCCGCGAGTACCCCATCGACGCCGACGTCGTCATGGGCGTGCCCGACTCCGCAATCGCCGCCGCCATCGGCTACTCGCAGGAGTCCGGCATTCCCTTCGTCGAAGGCCTCGTCAAGAACCGCTACGTCGGCCGCACCTTCATCATGCCCGACCAGCGCATCCGCGAGGTCGGCGTCCAGCTCAAGTTCAACCCGCTGCCGGAGATCCTGCGCGGCAAGAGCGTCGTCGTCGTCGACGACAGCATCGTGCGCGGCACCACGACCCCGCGCGTCGTCGAGATGCTCAGGCGCGCCGGCGCCCGCGAGGTCCACATGCGCATCACGGCGCCGCCGATCACGCATCCCTGCTTCTTCGGCGTCGACATGGCTGCCCGCTGGGAGCTCATCGCCGCCCAGAAGACGGTGCCGGAGATACGCGAGCACATCGACGCCGACAGCCTGGGCTACCTGAGCCTGGACGGCCTCGTCGAAGCGATCGGCCTGCCCGGGGACACGCTCTGTCTCGCCTGCTTCACCGGCGACTACCCTCTGCCGGTGCCGCTGCAGATGGACAAGCTTGCCCTGGAGCCGCCTGTCGCCGCCCGCGATCGCCATGACTTCGAATGGGTCGAAAGCGTTCCCATCCCGTTCCCGAGCTAGCTTCCGGGAGTCCTCGGGGTATCCCGGCGAATGTAGGGGCGGGCCTCCGTGCCCGCCCAAAGTGTTAGTGCCATGACCTCCGAAAGCAATGACGCTCACACCTATGCTGCCGCCGGCGTCGATATCGATGCTGGCAGCCGTCTTGCTGCCCGCATCAAGGAGATCGTCCGTTCCGCCGGCCGGCCGGAGGTGCTCGCCGGCGTCGGCCCCTTCGCGTCCCTGTTTCGACTCGGCGACTACCGCGAGCCGGTGCTCGTCGCCAGCGCCGACGGCGTCGGCACCAAGCTCAACGTCGCCGCCGCCATGCGCCGCTTCGACACTGTCGGCGTCGACCTCGTCAACCACTGCGTCAACGACATCCTGACTACGGGCGCCGAGCCCCTCTTCTTCCTCGACTACATTGCCGGCGCGGAGTTGCGCGAGGAGGACAAGGTGGCGATCGTGCAGGGGATGGCGTCCGCCTGCCGCGAGGCCAGCTGCGCGCTCATCGGCGGCGAGACGGCCGACATGCCGGACGTCTACCTGCCGCATGCCTTCGACCTCGCCGGCTTCATCGTCGGCGTCGTCGAGCGCGACCGCATCATCGACGGCTCCACGATTCAGGAGGGCGACGCCCTGCTCGGGCTCCCGTCGAACGGGCTGCACACCAACGGCTACTCGCTGGCCCGGCGCATCTTCAACGTCGGCCTCGGCGGCGACCCGGAAGCGGAGAGGGCGGCGCTCCATCGCACCTACCCGGAGATCGTCATGACGCTGGGCGAAGCCCTGCTCGCGCCGCATCTCTGCTACTACCGCCAGGTGAAACCGGTGCTCGGCTATCTGAAGGGAATCGCTCACATCACCGGCGGCGGCATAATCGACAACGTGCCGCGCATCCTGCCGGAGGGCCTCGCCGCCCGCTTCGGCAGGGGCACGTGGAAGGTGCCGCCCATCTTTACCCTCATCCAGCGAGAGGGTAACGTGAGCGACGACGAGATGTACCACGTCTTTAACATGGGGCTGGGCATGGTCCTGGTATGCGCCGCGTCCGAGCTCAAGCGGGTGCGGTCACGGCTGCCGGAGGCGCGCCTCGTCGGCCGGGTCGTCCCCCAATCCGGCGACAAGCGCGTCGTCCTGTCCTAGCTTCGACGAGGACGTAGCAGAAGGGTTGCGATGAAGGGAATCATCAGCGTCCACGACAAGGCGGGCCTCGCCGACTTCGCCCGCGGGCTCGCCGCACTCGGCGTCGAGCTCTACTCCACCGGCGGCACCCACAAGGCGCTCGCCGACGCCGGCGTCCCAGTCAAGTCCATCTCCGAGCTCACCGGCTTCCCCGAGATCCTCGACGGCCGCGTCAAGACGCTCCATCCCGTCGTCCACGCCGGCATCCTCGCCCGACGCGACCTGCCGGAGCACCGCGCCGAGCTGGAGCGCCAGGGCATCGCCCCCATAGACCTCATCGTCGTCAACCTCTACCCATTCGTCCAGACCGTGACGAAGCCCGGCGTCACCCTCGAAGATGCCCTGGAGAACATTGACATCGGCGGCCCAACGATGCTGCGCGCCGCGGCGAAGAACTATCCCAGCGTCATCGTCGTCGTCGACCCCGCGGACTACGCGCCGCTGCTCGACATGCTCGCCGCCGGTCAGGTGCCGCAGCCGGAACGACGCCGGCTGGCCCGCAAGGCGTTCCAGCACGTCGCTTCCTACGACACCGCTATCTCGCAGTACCTGAAAGACCCGCAGGACATCCTGCCGGACTCGTTCACCATCGCCCTCAGCAAGCTCTTCGACACCCGCTACGGCGAGAACCCGCACCAGCGCGCCGCCTTCTACGCCGAAGAAAGCGTAACTAACCCGAATCCCGGCGGCATCCGCTCGGCGGAGCAGCTCCACGGCAAGGAACTCTCCTATAACAACGTCATGGACGCCGACGCCGCCTGGAACGCCGCCTGCGACTTCCCCGGCCCGACCGTCGTCGTCGTCAAGCACACGAATCCCTGCGGCCTCGCCAGCCACGACGACCTCGCCGAGGCCTACCGGCGCGCCTTCGCCGGCGACCCCGTTTCCGCCTTCGGGGGCATCGTCGCCGTCAACCGCCGCTTCACGCTTGCCGTCGCCCAGGAGATAGGCAAAACGTTCTACGAGATCATCATCGCGCCCGACTACGAAGACGAGGCGCTCGCCCTCTTGCGCAAGAAGCGCGACCTGCGCATCCTGCGCGCGACCTCGCCCTCGCTGGCCGGTCTCGACTACCGGCGGGTTGGCGGCGGTCTCCTCGTCCAGGAGCGCGACGACATCCCTGACGCCCAGATCGAGCCGAAAGCCGTCACGAAGCGCAAGCCGACGGACGCCGAGATGCGCGACCTCCTCTTCGCCAATCGCGCCGTCAAGCACATCAAGTCGAACGCCATCGTGTTCGTGAAGGACTCAGCGTTGGTCGGCATGGGCGCCGGTCAGCCCAACCGCGTCACGAGCGTCATGCTGGCGGCCCGCGCTGCCGGCGACAAGGCGAAGGGCGCCGTCATGGCCTCCGACGCCTTCTTCCCGTTCCCGGACGGCATCGAGACGGCGGCCGAAGCCGGCATCACAGCCGTCATACAGCCCGGCGGCTCCATCCGCGACGCGGAAGCTATCGCCGCCGCCGACGCGCGCAACATGGCGATGGTCTTCACCGGCCACCGCCACTTCAAGCATTAGATCGAACGGGCGCGTTTTGTAGGGGCGCATCGCGATGCGCCCCTACGACGCGACACGAATGACGAACGATACAAACATCGCAGCCCTGCCCGCTCTCATCGAAGCCCTTCCGGGCGACGAGCGGGCCCTCTTCAACCGCGTCTTCCGCGTCGACGCCGTCGAAGGCCGGATCGTCCCGCCCGACTCCATGCGCCCCTGGATCGAGCGCCACTTCGGCGCCGTCGAACCGACCCTCTCCCAGCGGATCGTTCGCGTCACCAACCTCGTCACCTGCCGCGGCGCCCTCTTCAACGCGTTGCGCTCCCGTCGCCCGCACTCGTTCGTCGATGAGACCGCGCTCGAGGCCGAGCTCACCGCCGGCAGCGAAGACCCGCTCGCGGAGCCGCTCGTCGAGACGCCCGCCGACGTGTTCGGCCGCATCGAAAGCAGCCACTGCGTCACCGGCGCTAACGTCGCAAAGTTCGACGGCTTCCACTCCCTCGTCATCTTCAAGGAGCACAACCCGCT
>JBGQNJ010000070.1:0-6221 GCA_041501065.1 Dehalococcoidia bacterium | reverse complement strand
GCATTCGCCGAGGGGCACCTCCAGATGCCGGCAGATGTTGAGCGCCAACTCCGGGTGCGCATTGCCGCTGAAGATGCTCATCTCGCGAAACACTGGTTCCCCTCCTGTCAGCTATTGTCTCGGCGGGTCGCCTTGCGTCTGCCAGGCTTCGTCGCCCACCAAAAGGCCGAGCCAGGATCCGTTGACGAAATCATCGGTCCCGCCCCGGCCCATGGCCCGAAAGCGTTGCCTGGTAGACAACACGATCATAGCACAGCCAATCGACCCCAGCAACGCGCCGCGCCCCCTTGGCGGGGCAGGTTACCCCTATTGTGAACCTCAGCAGCGTTACGTTCCAGAATGCGGAGATGCAGCGGCGGGTACGGGAGCCCCGCCGCGACGACCGCCGAGGTAGGGCGGAGAGAGAAGCGCGCGGGGGTATAAATCACAAAAAGCATCGAAAGCACGTCTAACTTGACAAGCCGCCCGCGCGGCTGCTAACTTTATTGTAAAGGACGCATTCGACCCATGGAGAACACTCGCCAGACGATCCTAGAGATCCTGCGACGTCGCAAGCACGCAACCGTCGGGGACCTCACGCGGGAACTCGGGCTCGCCGCCGCCACCGTCCGCCGCCACCTCGACATCCTGATGCGCGACAACTACATCAGCGTCAGCCAGAAGCGACGCGACATCGGCAGGCCGCATTACGTCTTTGCCCTCACCGACGCCGGCGACGACCTCTTTCCCCGCAGCTACGTGCAACTGACGAATCGCATCATCGAAGAGCTGGTATCGCTCGACCGCGACGAGACAAAAGGCAAGAGCGGCGTCGCCCTGGCGGAGATCGTCTTCGAGAAGATGGCGGACCGCGTCGCCGACACTTACGCCGGAAAGATCTCCGGCAAGACCGTCCCCGAACGCCTGGACGAGGTCACGAAGATCCTGGCGGCCGAGGGCATGTTCTTCGAGTGGCGGAAGGCCGACGACGGCTACCTGCTCCTCGGCCAGGGCTGCCCCTGCCCGCGCATCGCCGACATCCATAGCGAGGTCTGCGCCCACGACCAGCGGCTGCTCTCGCGCCTGTTGAACGCCGAGGTGGAGGCCATCGCGGTCAACAAGGAGAACGAGGGTAGCGCCTGCGCCTACGTTGTGCGCGAACACGCCCCCTAGTCCCCGACGGACATCGCAATCACCCCGAAACAGCCTGCGCGTTGAAACGCGCAGCTTTTGTCTTTCGACATCTGACGATACTCGACGCCTGGGCTATAATGAGCGCGTCCGGTCGGGCTACTTCTCTGACTGCCAAGGGAGCAGCAGCCACCGATGAGAAAACTGCGTCTGGGCTTTCTCGCTTCCCACGGCGGCAGCAACATGCAGGCGATAATCGATGCCTGCAGGGATGGGCGCCTCGACGCCGAACCCGCCGTCGTCATAAGCAACAACTCGGAGTCGACCTCGCTGGAACGCGCCCGCCGGGAAGGCATCCCTCGCTATCATCTGAGCAGCGCCACGCACCCGGGCCCCGTAGAACTGGACGCGGCCATCCTGCGCGCGCTGGAAGAGCACGGCGTCGACCTCGTCATCCTTGCCGGCTACATGAAGCTGCTCGGGCCACAGACGCTGGCGCGGTATCGAGGGCGCATCCTCAACATCCACCCGGCGCTATTGCCGAAGTTTGGCGGCAAGGGGCTGTACGGCAAGAAGGTCCACGAGGCCGTGCTGGCCGCCGGCGAACGCGTCACGGGCGTGACGATACACCTGGTCGACGAGCGCTACGACGCCGGGCCGATAGTCGCGCAGTCCGAAGTGCCGGTTCTCGAGGGCGACACAGTCGACTCACTGGCGGCGCGCGTGCTGGAGCGAGAGCACCAGCTTTTCGCCGAGACGCTGCAGAAGATCGCCGTGGGTGAGATAGACCTCGACGCGATCGACAAGTAGCCGGCCGGAAGTGAACGCCGAGGCTTTCCAGCCTCGGCTACGGTGTACCCAACTAGCGCTTGGGTTTCTCAGCGTACACCACGATGCTCTTGGGCAAGAAGCGGTTCCCCGCCTCGTCGAGCACGTGGTAGAGGAGCGAGTACGGCTCCTCGTTCGACCGGTCGCGCCAGCGATTGAGGGCGTCGACCGCCCACGGCCGCATGTAGGGACAGGCGTCGAGCAGGAACAGCAGCGTCCAGTATGCCGCCTCGACCGAATTGCGCAGCCGTCGCGCGTACACCCGCAGCCCTGCCACCTCCACCGCCCTCACGATGCGCCCCCGCGTATAGATGCGGCGGTGCCCGAAAGGGTCGTCGCGGTAGAGGTCGTAGAAGTGGTAAGCGACCAGCTCCGGCAGCGTGTCCGGCACGCTTATGACCAGGTGCCCGCCCGGCCGCAGCACGCGCGCCAGCTCCCGCAGCATCAGCGCCGCGTCCGCGGCATGCTCCAGCGTCTCGGTGCAGGCGACGAAGCCGAACGACGAGTCTACGAACGGGAGGCGGCCGCCGTCCGCGTGCACCACCCTCGACGGCGGTTCATCGCCGGTCAGGTGTCGCTGCGCCGAGAGCAGGTCGCGACGAAGGATGTCCGCGCCGATCACGTGGCAGCCGCGTTCCTGCAATCGCAGCATGAGCCTGCCGACGCCGCAGCCGACGTCGAGGACGCGCGCGCCCGGCCGCACGCCGAGCAGGTCGAGGTCGACGACCTCGAGCCGCCGGAGGACGTTCCCGGCAACGTAGCGTCGTGCCGATGATGACGCGCACACAGCCCTGCGAATCTAGCAGGCGCTGCGACGTGCGGTAAACCTGGTGTCTTGGCGAATCTGTGAAAGTGTGCTACAGTCTTAGCCGATGATCCGGAGGCGAAGCCGTCGCAACCAGGCGCCCCTCGCCATGCTCGCGATCGCGGCCATATTGTCCGCCGTCCTCGCGTTCCAGTGCCGCGTGGCGCCCTCCGGCCCTCCCAGCGAATGCGGGGGCAGCCAGTGCACCGTCGAGGTCGCCGGCGCCTCTATCACCGTGACGCCCGCGCCCGCAGGCGATGTCGCATTCCAGAGCGAGACGGAGCCGCCGCCGATCACGGCCCTCTCCGCCGTCGTCGTCGACGATGCCTGCGGCGACCTGCTCTTCGGGAAGGACGCGCACCGTCGCACGCCGCCGGCCAGCATCACCAAGATTGTGACCGCTATCGTCGCCGTAGAGACGACGGAGCCGGACGAGATCGTGACCGTCAACATCGACAACTTCTTCGCCGGCGACGGCACGGTGATGGGACTGGAGACGGGCATGCGCATGTCGATGCGCGACCTCCTCTACGGCCTGCTCCTGCCCTCCGGCAACGACGCCGCCGTCGCCATCGCGCGCCGCGTCGCCGGTGATGTCCCAGCCTTCGTCGGCCGCATGAACGCCAAGGTGCGCGACCTCGGCCTTCAGGACACCCACTTCACGAACCCGCACGGCCTCGACGCCGCCGGCCACTACTCCTCCGCCTACGACATGGCGATGCTCGGCCGCTACGCCTACAAGGACCCGCTGATCGCCGAGATCGTCGGGACGCAGCAGTACCAGCCGAATTGGGATGGTCCCGAGCTGTGGAGCGGCAACCTGCTCCTCTGGCTCTACCCGGGGGCCGACGGTATGAAGACCGGCTGGACGGAAAAAGCGGGGCAGACGATGGTCGCGACGGCGCAGCGCGACGGCCACCGGCTGTTCGTCGCCGTGATGGGCAGCCAGGATCGCTACACGGACGTCATAAGGCTGCTGGACTGGGGCTTCGAGAATGTGGCCGGCAGGCCACCGGGGAGTTGCAGCGCGGCGTCGGCGAGCGCCGGTCAGTAGAGCACTTCGGCGGCGGTAAGTCGCGCCATGTCGTCCTTCGACATGCCGAGCAGCTCGCCGAGCACGTAGTCGTTGTGCTGGCCCAGGAGCGGGCCGTGTCGAAGGACGCGGGCGGGCGTCTTCGTCAGGCGCCAGGGCGGGCCCAGCACCTTCTTCGTCCCCATCAGCGGGTGCTCCACCTCTTCGATGACGCCGCGGGCGAGCACGTGTCGGTCCGTTACGATCTCCTCGCCGCCGTAAACGGGCATCGCGGCGACGCCGGCGGACTGTAGCGCCTCCATGACCTCGACCGGCGTGCGCCCGACCGTCCATTCGCCGATGACCTCGTCCAGCGCCTCCTGGTTTTGCCAGCGACTGAAGGCGTCGGCGAAACGCTCGTCGTCCGTCAAGCGCGCGTCACTCACGACGCCGCAAAGCGCCCGCCACTCGGCCTCGCTGCCGACGGCGATCGACACCCACTTGTTGTCGCGACAGCGGTAGACGGCGTGAGGAGCCATCGCACGGTCGAGGTTGCCCGCGCGCTCCTGGACACGACCGTTCATCGTGTAGTCCATGAACGCGTCGCCCATGAGGGCACTCACGGCTTCGGCCGACGAGAGGTCGATGAGCTGGCCCTCGCCCGTCAGCCTACGATGGTAGAGCGCTGCCAGCACGGCGAAGGTGCCGGTGCTGCCGACGCGCAGGTCGATGGTGCCCATAAGGGGCGCCGGCCGGCCGCCTAAGCGGCCCGTGATGTAGGCCATGCCGCCCATTGCGGCAAAGGTGGGCGCGTAGCCAGTGTACAGTCGCTCCGGGCCGGTCGCGCCGACCGCCGACGATGAGAGCATGATGATGTCCGGCTTGACCTTCTTCAGGTCTTCGTAGCCCAGTCCGAGCCGCTCCAGCACGCCGGGCCTCATGTTCTGGGCCACCACGTCGCTGATCTTGGTCAGCGACCTAGCGATTTCGACTGCCTCCGGCTTGCTCAGGTTCAGCGTGACGCTGAGCTTGTTCAGGTTGAGTGTGTTGAAGATGAACGAAGCGTCGGGACCGCTCATGCTCGGCCCGGCGACGAGTGAACGCAATCGCGAGTGGTCGAGCCGGCGCTTGCTCTCGACCTTGATCACTTCCGCCCCCATCAGGGCGAGGAGAAGCGTCGCCTGCGGGCCGGCCCATGCCCAGGTGAAGTCCAGGACTCTTACGCCCTCCAGAGGCAGCCGTTTTTCCTTCATGTCCCTTCCTTAGATGACGCCGTCCGCCCGCAGCCTCGCCAGGTCCTCTTTGGAGTAGCCGAGGCGGCCGCAGTAGATCTCTTCGTTGTGCTGGCCGAGCAGGGGCGCCGGACGATCCGCCCGCCACGGCGTCGCCGATAGCTTGTAGCCGGCGGTCGGGTAGTAGAACTTGCCCGCCACCGGATGGTCGACCTCCTGGAAGAAGCCCCTTTCCCGCGCCTGCTGCCACTCGAACACTTCAGCCGTCGACCGCACAGGACCGAGGGGAACGCTGCAGTCCTGACAGATGCGATAGATCTCGTCCTTAGTGAACTGGAGCGCCCACGCCTCGACGCGCGGCTGGATGTCGTCGTGGTTCTGCGCGCGGCCCATCTCCGTCGCGTACTCCTCTTTGCGCGCCCACTCCGGGCTGCCCATGGCCTCGACGAGGCCGACCCACTGGTGGTCCTGCGGCATCGTCAGGATCACAAAGCCGTCCTTGCAGGCCATGAGGCCGCCGATCTGCATCCCGAAGCGGGCGATGATGCTGTCGCCGTCGGCGAAGCGGCAGATGTCGACGCGCTCCAGCCCGAGCAGGCCTTCGTGCTTCGAAACGTCGACGTACTGCCCCTCGCCGGTGAGCATGCGCCCGAAGAGCGCGGCCATTGCAGCGATGGCGCCGTTGAGGCCGCCATCGTATTCGCCGGCGTGGCCGCCCGGGGGCACCGGCTCGCGGCCCGGGTCGTCGAAGCGCGCGATGAAGAACTGCGTGCTGTGCGCGCTCACGTGATGCAGGTTCAGGGTGTAGCAGTTGTACTGCGCGTAAGGCCCGTCCTGGCCGAATGGGGCGATGGAGACCATGACGAGACCAGGGTTCACGGCCGCCAGGGCATCGTAGTCCAGGCCGAGCTCGCGCATGCGCCCCGGCGCGTGGTCCTCGACGAGGACATCGACGTCTTTGGCGAGCTCGCGGAAGATGCGCTTGCCGGTCGCGGTCGTCGGGTCGAGGGTGATGCCCAACTTGTTCGTGTTCAGGTAGAGGAAGAGGCCGCTCTTCTCCGGGTGCGGGTCGTCGCCGGCGAAGGGGCCGCGATGGCGCGCGCGATCGCCGGCAAGCGGCTGCTCGATCTTGATCGACTCGGCGCCGAGGTCGGCGAGGAGCTTGCCGCAGTGCGGCCCGGCGACCATGTCGCAGTATTCGAGGACTTTGAGGCCCTCAAGCGCTCTGTTGCTC
>JBGQNJ010000069.1:0-6293 GCA_041501065.1 Dehalococcoidia bacterium | reverse complement strand
GCGGTCGTTAGCTATGCTGGTCGAAGCCGAGACCTTGCTCCTTCAGGCTCAAATAGCGGCCCTGTCCGATGATGACATGGTCGAGCACCTCGATGTCGAGCAGCTTGCCCGCTTCCACCGCTTGCTTCGTCATCGCGACGTCGTCGCTCGACGGCGTCGGGTCGCCCGACGGGTGGTTGTGCACGAGGACGACGGCGGGGCAGTTCTGGCGCACCGCCTCGCGGAAGAGCTCGGCAACCCGGATCAGCGAGGTGTTGACGCTGCCGCGGTAGACCTCCGGAATCGAAAGCACCTGGTTTCGCTGGTTGAGGAGCACCACGCGCAGGTGCTCCTGCTCCAGCAGCCCCATCTCCGTGAGCAGCAGGTTGGCGATGTCGGCGGGCGAACGGACTACGGCGCGCTCCTCCGGCTGCGTCGACGAGAGACGCCTTCCCAGCTCCAGCGCCGCCTTCAACTGGGCCGCCTTCGCTTCGCCCAGGCCCTTCTCGTTGCAGAGCTCGCCGAAGCTGACGCGCGCCAGACCGACGAGGCCGCGATAGGTCGAAAGCAGGCGCGCCGCCAGGTTGAGCACGCTCTCGTGCTTGGCGCCGGTGCGCAGGATGATCGCCAGCAGCTCGGCGTTGGAGAGAGCGCTGGCGCCGAAGTCGCGAAGCCGCTCGCGGGGGCGCTCCGACGCGGGGAGGTCGCGTATGAGGGTGTAGTATTCTGTGCGACTAGCTTCCGTCGGCGAAAAGGGCTCGTGCTCTTCCATGCTACGCTCCAGGCTCACCGCGCCGGACGCGCTTGACTTCGATGACCGTCGCTGTGTGGGGATAGTGGGTCACGGCGACGACGTCGCCCTGTTCGACCTCCCTGTAAGAGAGCGGCGGCACCTTGAAGATACTCCTGTTCACGTAGAGGTAGTAGGCGGGGAACAGGAGGAACTCGGCCCGCCGCCATTTGCGGGTAACCGGACCTTCGCTTGTCACCGGCGACGACCGCAGGTCACGCAGCGACTGGACGCTCTGGAAGCCGGCGAGGAAGACCGCGATCGTCAGGAGCAGCAGGAGGAAGATGCCGCCGCCACCGCCCGCGGAGACGACAGCGGCCAGGGAAGCGCCCCAGGCGGCGACAGCGATGACGAGGACCGGAGTGTAGATAGCGGAGTCACGGATGAGGCGGCGTCTGGCGGCGGAAATCCCTTCCTTCAAGCGACTACTGCGCCCCTATTTCGGTATGGCGAGCGTTTGGCCGGGGTGGAGGAGCGGGTTTGAAGGGTCGAGACCGTTGGCCGCGGCCAGCCGGTTCGCGTAGTCGGTGATCGATTCGCCCGGCGGCAGGAACAGTCCGGCGATGTCGAGAAGGGTGTCGCCTTCTTGCACCGTGTACTCGACGGCGCCCGGAGTCGGCGTTGCGGGCGCGCCGACGGTGGGTGTCGTTGCCGGGGCGCCGGCAGTAGGGGTTCGTGCGACGGCGGCGGTCGCCGTCGGCTCGACGACATTGAAGCCGGACTGACTGGCCTGCTCCGGCGGCTTGAGGAGGAGGAAGAGGGCAACGGCCGTGCCGAGAAGCAGCGCCAGCAGTGAGCCGCGATACAGGAGGAAGGAAGGCAAGGCGCCGGTGGGCTTCAGGCACTCCGCGCAGAGCTCGTCGCCGTGCTCGTCGCAGTAGAGCCTGCCGCAGCGCCGGCACTCCTGGGTCGCGTCGTTGGTGCAGCTATAGCACTTCATGCAACGCGCAATATAGCAGCTTTGTCCCTCTTCCGCCAGCCGTTTGGGTCAAGTCTGTGTAAAAAGACGTACAGAAGTCGCGGAGACACTCCGATACGGACTGTTCAGAAAGAAGGCCCGCTATTTGAGCTCGGCGGTGCCGCCGGCATCTTTCAGCTTGTTGACGGCTATCTCCGCCTCTTCCTTGCTCACGCCTTCCTTGACGTTGACGGGCGCGCTCTCGACCAGGTCCTTCGCCTCCTTGAGGCCCAGGGTGGTGACTTCGCGGACGGCCTTGATGACGTTGATCTTGTTCGGGCCCATGTCCTTGAGGACGACGGTGAACTCCGTCTGCTCCTCCACCTCCTCGACTGGAGCCGCTGCGGCCGCTGGGGCCGAACCGGCGGCAGGCGCCATCATCGCGACGGGCGCGGTCGCCGTGACGCCGAACTCCTCCTCGATGCGCTTGTTCAGGTCGCGCAGCTCAAGGATCGTCATCTCCTTGATCAGGTCGAACGTCTGATCGACCCTGTCGCCGTCCTTCTTTGCTGTTTTCGCTGCTGGCATACTGGTTCTCCTTTCGAAGCGATAGCCTTAGAAATGCGTGGATTACGCCTGGGCCTCCAACTGTCGCGAGCGGGCTTCCAGGAGGCCCTGGAACTGGATGAGGCTCGAGTTCAGGAGCTGGCCCGTCGGCTGGACCAGCGCGCCGGAAAGTAGCTGCGCCAGGCGCCACACCGGCGACCGCAGCGCGCCCGCGATCTGCCCCGCGAGAATCGGCCGCGGCGGCAACGCCGCCAGTTCGACGACTTCTCGCGGCGAGAGCAGCCGCCCCTCAACGAAGGCGCGACGGATCGCGAAGGCGTTCTTCGCCGACTGCGCGTAGTCGCTGACCGCTTTCGCCGCTTCGACGGCGTCGCCGTAGCCGAAGACGATTGCCGTTGGGCCTTCGCCCAGCTCGGCGATCTCCGGCTTGCCGGCGGCGGCCGCGGCGAGGCGCAGGAGCGTGTTCTTGGTGACGCGTACCTCCACGCCCTTGGTCCTGAGCTGGCGGCGCAACTCGTTCATCTCGGCGACGCGCAGCCCCTGGTAGGCGGCGCCGATGGCGATAGACGCCCTCGCCAGCCGCTCCGTCAGCTCCTGGACGATCTGTAGCTTCTTTGGTGCCGGCATATCTCTTCCTCCGGGCAACGAAAATGGCCCTTGTCGCCACAGACAAGAGCCAGGAAGGCGGCGCTTTGCGCCGGACCGTTCTCGCTCGCCTCGGCGGGCATTCATTATCCTTCCGAAGAAGGCCCCGCTGTCTGTGGCGTGCTGCTTATTCTATATTTGGCAAGGCCATCGCCGCAAGCCGGCGACGGCGTACCTTCTATCTCGTAGCCGAGGCTTTCCAGCCTCGGCGCCGCCTATGTCGTGCTCAATGCAAGCGTCGAGCCGGGCTCCAGCTTGATGCCGGGGCCCATCGTCGTCACCAGGGTTATGCTGCGAACGAACTGGCCCTTGGCGCCCGCCGGCCGCGACTTCACGATCGTCTCGACTATCGCGGCCAGGTTCTCGAGGAGCTTCTCCTCGTCGAAGCTGATCTTGCCGATAGGGACGTGAATGATTGCGCTGCGGTCGAGGCGGTACTCGACGCGTCCCTGGCGGGCATCGTGGACGGCGCGGGCGACGTCCTGCTCGTCGACGACGGTGCCGGAGCGCGGGTTGGGCATGAGGCCGCGGGGCCCCAGGACGCGGCCAAGGCGTCCCACCTTGCCCATCATCTCGCGCTGGGCGAGGGCGACGTCGAAGTCGGTCCAGCCGCCTTCTACCTTCTTGACCAGGTCGTCGCCGCCGACGAAGTCCGCGCCGGCCTCCTGCGCCGCCCTGGCGCCTTCGCCCTCAGCGAAGACGAGGACGCGCACGGTCTTGCCGAGGCCGTGCGGCAGCAGGACGGAGCCGCGCAGCTGCTGGTCGGCGTGGCGGACGTCCAGGCCGGTGCGAACGTGCAGCTCCACCGTCTCGTCGAAGCGGACGTGGGCCGCCTTCTTGGCAAGGGCAATCGCCTCCGCCGGCGGGTATGCCGCCGTGCGGTCGACGAGCGTGAGCGCCTCGCGATGCTTCTTCCCGAGCTTCGTGACCACTATGTGACCTCTATTCCCATGCTGCGGGCAGTGCCTTCGACCATGCGCATCGCCGACTCGACGTCGTTCGCGTTGAGGTCGCGCAGCTTGATCTCGGCGATCTCGCGTATCTTGTCGCGGGAGAGCTCGCCCACTTTCTCGCGTTTCTGGGTCGGGCTGCCCTTGGTGACGCCCAGCGCCTTCTTCAGAAGCTCGGACACGGGCGGCGTCTTGAGGACGTAGGTGAAGGAGCGGTCCTCGAAGACGGTTATCTCCACGGGGACGATGGTGCCCGCCTGCGAAGCGGTCTTTTCGTTATAGTCCTTGCAGAAGGCCATGATGTTGACGCCGTGCTGTCCGAGGGCAGGTCCCACCGGCGGGGCGGGGTTCGCCTTCCCCGCATCGATCTGCAGCTTGATGATGGCCCGTACCTTCTTCGCCATCCTATAGCCTCTCCACCTGCAGGAAGTCCAGCTCCACCGGCGTCTCGCGGCCGAAGAACGACACGAGCACCCTGACGCGGCCCTTCTCCAGGTTGATCTCGTCGACCTGGCCGACGAAGTCCATGAAGGGGCCGTCGATGACGTGCACGCTCTGCCCGATGGTAAAGCCGACCTTGATGCGCGGCTCCTCCGACCGCATCTGGCGCAATATCTTGCGCACCTCCGCGACCTCGAGCGGCGTGGGCTTGACGCCGGAGCCGACGAAGCCGGTGACGCCCGGCGTGTTTCGCACCACGAACCAGGCGCGGCTCGACTCGGGGTCGTCGTCGCGCAGCTCGATCATCTGCACCAGCACGTAGCCCGGGAAGACCTTCTTCTCGACCGTGCGACGCTGGCCGTCGCGGATCTCAATCTCCTCCTCCGTCGGCACGATAACCTGGAAGACGAGCTCCTTGGCGTCCATGGACTCGATGCGGTGCTCCAGGTTCGCTTTGACCTTGTTCTCGTACCCGGAGTAGGTGTGGATAACGTACCAGGCGCGTCCCTCTACGGGAGCGGCGATATCTTCCTCGGGGACCTGTGCCTTCGTCTTAGGCTCTTTTGCGACTTCTTTTTCTGCTACTGCGGTCTTCTTTTTCCTCGGCACCAATCTATCCTTGCTGCGCTATCGCAGGATTGTATTTGTCATGAACCAGTTGAAGAAGATGTCGACGAGGCCGAGCAGACCACCGATGGCAAAGGAGACCACGACCACCAGGATCGTCAGGTTGACGGTCTCGTTGCGGGTAGGCCAGGTGACCTTGCGCAACTCGCTGACGATGTCTTCGACCCAGCGAGGCAGGAGCGCGCGCCAGCCGCGACGCGTCCGGGTGGGCGCCCCTCCCTTGGGTGGGCGCGGCGCCCGTACAGAGGCCGCCTTCTTCGACGTCTTAGTGACGACGGGATGCCGCCTAAGCGCTCGACTCATGATGCTCGACTCCCACGCCCTTCGCCCCGAACCGCGCCGGTACAATCAGCATCGACTACCTACCTTACCTCCCGGTGAGGGCGATGAACGCGGCAGCGCGGGCAATATTTGCGCAGCTCAATGCGTTCGGAGTCGTTGCGCCGGTTCTTTTCCGTAACGTAGTTCCGCTCTTTACACTCTGAACAGGCCAGAGTGATTATGACTCTTTCTTCTTTCTTCGCCATTCAGTCTTGCCTTCGGGCCGAAGCCGGCCCGCTTTTCTTACTCCAGCACCTTCGTCACCACGCCGGCGCCGACGGTGCGGCCGCCCTCGCGGATGGCGAATCGCAGTCCATCTTCCAGAGCAATCGGCTCGATCAGCCGGATCTTCATGTCGACGTTGTCGCCGGGCATCACCATCTCCACGCCTTCAGGCAACTCGCAGCTTCCGGTGACGTCGGTGGTGCGCAGGTAGAACTGCGGCCGGTAGCCGGCGAAGAACGGCGTGTGCCTGCCGCCCTCTTCCTTCGACAGGACGTAGACCCTGCCGGTGAAGTAGGTATGCGGCTTGATGCTGCCCGGAGCGGCGATGACCTGCCCGCGGGCAATGTCCTCGCGCTCGATGCCACGGAGGAGGAGGCCTACGTTGTCGCCGGGCTCAGCGTAGTCGAGCGTCTTGCGGAACATCTCGACGCCGGTGACGACCGTCTTTCGCGTCTCGCCGAGGCCGACGATCTCGATCTCGGAGCCGGTCTTGACGACGCCGCGCTCGACACGGCCGGTCGCGACGGTGCCGCGCCCCTTGATGCCGAAGACGTCCTCGATGGGCATGAGGAACGGCTGGTCGCGCGCCCGCTCGGGCTGCGGGATGTATGCGTCGATGGCGTCCATCAGTTTCCAGATGGGCTCGAACTCAGGCGCGTTGGGGTCCTTGCTCTCGGACTCCATTGCCTTGAGGGCGGAGCCCCGGATAATTGGTATCTCGTCGCCGGGGAAGTGGTAGCTGGTGAGAAGCTCGCGCAGCTCCAGCTCCACGAGGTCGAGGAGCTCCGGGTCGTCCATCTGGTCGATCTTGTTGAGGAAGACGACCATGGCCGGCACTTCGACCTGGTAG